>DAIDKA010000177.1 GCA_027451085.1 Gammaproteobacteria bacterium | reverse complement strand
TTGCCAAGGACGACGTCCTGTACGAAATCGAAACCGAAAAGGTCACCCAGGAGGTCACGGCACCGGGCGCCGGAACGTTGCTCGAAATCCTGGTGAAGGAAGGCGAGAACGCGCAGGTGAACGGCCCGGTGTGCGTGGTGGAGCTCGCGTGACGGCTCCACCGGTCCGCGTCCGCAGCACCGGCCACACCGGCATCACTGTTTCGGACCTGGATCGTTCCATCCGCTTCTACCGTGACCTGCTGGGCTGCGAGGTCAGCGCGCCGGTCCGCGCGGAAGGTCCGTTTTTCGAGGCAGTGACCGGCGTGCCCGGCTGCCAGATCGACGTCGCCTTTGCCCGCCTGCCCGGCCATGTCATCGAACTGCTGTGCTACCGCAGCCCGCCGGCCAGGGCCTCGACCCTGCGGGCCTGCGATCCGGGCTTCATGCACGTATGCCTGAAGGTCGAAAACCTCGACCGGGTGGTGCAGCAGGTGCGCAGCGCAGGCTTCAGGGCGCTGGGTGCGATCCAGCAGGCGCAGGGCGGGCCGGTCGACGGCCTGAAGGTGATCTACGTGCGCGATCCCGACGGTGTGGTGCTCGAACTGATCGAGGAGCCGCCGGGCGTGGTGCTGGAAGAGATCTATTTTCGCTGAACCTGAGGCCGCTGTATTCAAGTCCGCTGAATGCCGCCCTGACGCCGGCTGGCGCAAGGCGTGCGTTCACTGATCACCGGGAGTCTGGAATGAAGCATCGCATCTGGATCGGCCTTGCCGTGTCGCTGCTGCCGCTGTACGCGGCCGCGCAGGACATCGACGATCACGCATTGAACGGCACGCAGGACGGCCGCAACTGGGCGGCCTTCGGCCGCACCTTCGACGAATCACACTACAGCCCGCTGTCGCAGATCAACACCGGCACGGTCAGGCGCCTGGGGCTCGCCTGGTCACTGGACCTCGACACGACCAATTCCGTGACGGCGCCCCTGGAGGTCGACGGGGTGCTATACCTGAGTTCCGGCTATGGCATCGTGCAGGCGGTGGATGTCCGCACCGGCCGGAACCTGTGGCGCTACGACGCCAAGCCCATGGATCAGCCCGGCGCCAGCAAGATGCGGATTGACTGGGGCATCCGGGGGCTCGCCTTCTGGAAGGGCCGCGTCTACACCGGCACGGCCGATGGGCGTCTGCTGGCCATCAATGCCAGGGACGGTGCCATCGCGTGGAGCGTCCAGACCGTTGACCCGGGCAACGGCGCCGCCATCACCGGCGCGCCGCGCGTCTTCAACGGCAAGGTCATCATCGGCTTCGGCGGCGGCGATTTCAGCCCGCTACGCGGCTATGTCTCGACCTACGACGCAAGCACCGGCAAGCTGCTGTGGCGCTTCTACACCGTGCCCCCCAGGCCCGGTGCGAAAGACGGCGCCGCCTCCGATGACATCCTGGCCAAGGCCCGCGGCAGCTGGACCGGAACCTGGTGGAAGTACGGCGGCGGTGGCACGGTATGGAACGCCATCACGTACGATCCCGACTTCAACCGCATCTACATCGGCACCGGCAACGGCGATCCGATGAACTGGAAGCTGCGCAGTCCCGGCGGTGGTGACAACCTGTTCATCGCCTCCATCGTGGCGCTGGACGCCGACACCGGCCGCTATGTCTGGCACTACCAGACCACCCCGGGAGACTCGTGGGACTACGACGCCACCACGGATATGACGCTCACGACCCTGAGGATCGATGGCCAGGATCACAAGGTGCTGATCCAGGCGGCCAAGAACGGCTTCATCTATGTCATCGACCGCGCCAACGGCAAGCTGCTGTCGGCGGACAAGCTGGGCACCGTCACCTGGGCCGAGCGCGTCGACCCCGCCACGGGCCGGCCAGTGCTCGTGCCCGGCGCGAGGTACGAACATAAGAGCATTCTGTTGTGGCCCAGCTTCCAGTCCGTGCATCACTGGCCGCCGCAGTCCCTGAGTCCGCGTACCGGGTACATGTATGAACCTACGCTTGAAATGCCCGCCACATACGGTGACGAGGGCGTGGACCTCAAGCACTTCCATCCCCGCATGTGGACCAACGACTACACGGGTCTCACGGTGGGCAACGGGGACGTTCCGGTGAACGCCGGGCACAGCGTGCTGAAGGCCTGGGACCTGCAGCATCACCGCATCGCCTGGCAGGTGGAAACCGCCGGTATCTCCAATGGCGGCACCCTGGCCACCGGCGGTGACCTGGTGTTCCAGGGCCTGGCCGATGGTTACCTGCATGCTTATGCCGCGCGCGACGGCCGGGACCTGTGGTCGTATTTTGCCAAGGTGGCCGTGACCGGCGTGCCCATCACCTACAGCGTCGACGGCAAGCAATACCTGACCATCACCGCAGGTCCCCTGGCCGGTTCCACCGCGGGCTTCGGCTCCATTTCGGGCCAATGGGGCTGGGATCCGCGCATTCACCCGCGGCGGCTGCTGACGTTCGTGCTCGACGGCAAAGCGCAGATTCCACCCACGCCACCGCGCAGGCCCGCGGTGCCGCTCGATCCGCCGGGCTTCCAGGTGGACGCGGCCAGGGCCAAGCGCGGCGCGTATGAATACATCCATTGCGTGCTGTGTCATGGCATGGGCGTCGTGGCCGGCGGTATCGCCCCGGACCTGCGCGCCTCTCCCGTACCGCTGTCGATGGCGGCTTTCGTCCACGTCGTGCGCGACGGGGGCTTGAAAGCGCGCGGCATGCCGCAATTCGCCGAGATCACCGATGAGCAGCTCGAAGACATCCAGCAGTTCATCCGCCAGAAGGCGCGCGCCGATCTCAAGGCGATGCAGCAGCCAACCGCGCAGCCACTGGCAGATCATTGATGGAATGTCGATCGGGGTGCGGTGCCTGCTGCATCGCGCCCTCCATTTCCAGTCCCATTCCCGGCATGCCCGCGGGCAAGCCTGCGGGGGTCCGCTGCGTGCAACTGACGGCGGATAACCGCTGCGCTATTTTCGGCTCGCCGCAGCGGCCTGCGTGCTGTTCAGGTCTGCAGCCCGGTCCTGAAATGTGCCGCTCATCACGGGAGCAGGCGCTGGCGTGGCTTGCGATGCTGGAGGCGCAAACAGCGCCCCGAACCATCAGGCCCGCGTCCGACGACTCCGACGTCCTGAAGACCGGACCTGCCGCACCGCTGCCTGCTCCAGCCGGGACTGCGCCAGCGCCTCCTTGAGAGCGGCGACGTCGGCGAAGCGCTGCAGATCAGCATCGACATTGCGGCGGATCCGTCTCACCTGGGTGATCTCCTGATCCAGGGCCTTGTCGACACGGGCAGCCGTCAGGGAACGTGCCGTCTGGCCGGGAAAGGCTGCGGTGATGGGAGCAAGCAGTGCGTCTGTTTCCTGCCGCAGCTTTTTCACCTGGGCCTGCAGCAGCTGGATATAGGGACCCAGTTCAAGATCGCTCAAGGTTGCGAGCGCATCCGGCCCGCGAACATCGATCGCATGCTGCAGCTCCAGGATCCGCAGCAGGTCCCCGGCCGCATAGGCCGCATTGAGGTCCTGCATCAGGGCGGTCTTGCGGCGCTGTTCGTGCGGATCGGATTCCCGGTCGGGATGCAGGGCGCTGGCCAGGCGCCGGAACACCTTGCGCAGGGCGGTCGTAGCGTCATCCGGGGGTGGCGGCGGGATTTCGTGCGTCCTGGCGCGGCGCTTGCGGCCGCGGGCCGGCTCCGCACGCGCACCGAGCTGCCGGTCGATCCACTCGGAAAAAGCCTCCGGATTCGGGTCGCCACAATAGGCATCGACGTCCACGGGCAGGGCGGAGGCCATGGCACGCAGCAGCTCGAAGTCCAGCGCTGCTTCCTCCGCCTGGTCAGTGCCGGTGTGGAGTTCGTACAAAGTGCGCAGTTCCGGAATTTCCTCTTCCCGAAGCAGTTCCTCCAGCAGGTCGATCAGCAACTCCTGCAGCGTGGCGCGGTCCCGCTTGCTCAACCGTGACTGCGCCACATGGCCGTCGAGAAGCCGGGCCAGCGCGATCTGGGCGGTGCGCAGCAGCGCCACTTCCGGCGCGAGCTCTCCTGCCATGCGCCTGCTGTAGGTGTCCATGAACACCTGCCAGCGCTGGTGTTCATGGCGCAGCGTACCGATCTGATCGAGCAAGGCGTTGAAGCGGTGCTGGATGGCACTGAGCGTGCGGCTGCTGCCGGGAATCGCCGGTGTTGTCACGGGCATGGCGACGCCTGCGTCCAGGTCATCGAACAGCGAGGGTTGTTTCATTGCGCTGGTAGCCTGACACAGGGATTTGAACAGGTCGAGCTTGACGGTTGCAGGTAGCCGGGCTGCAAGGGTGCGGTTGGTCGCATGGTGGCCGGCATCACTCAGGCTCAGCCCCTGCCGGTGGGCAAGTCGACTCTCGTTCAGCAGATCACCGGCGAACTCGGCATTGCGGTGCGCTACGCCAGCGCCGACGAGCCGGCACTGCTGCGCCGCCTGTTCGAGCTGGCGCGCCGATATTCCGGCCAGATCCTGTCGTACACGAAGATGCTTGGGCAGCTGCAGGACGCGGGCAACACGACCTTGCGGGTTGGCGCATGCCGCAGGACCGGGTCCTTGATTTCTGGCGGCACCCCTCGGCAGACCCATGACCGCGCCCCGCGTCCCTTCGGGTGTACCAAAACAGCAGACCAGATCCTCGAAAGTCTGAAACGGTTCTGCATGCGAACTTCTAACTCAGGACACAGGGACCCTATCGAAAGACAGGGCGCGCCCGAAATAGAGGTGGCTTCACGATGCGCCATTGTGGTGTCTGGTCGCACCAGCCTGGGCTGTTTTCGGGTGCGGCGCCTGGCGAGCCCAGCGTAAGTCCTTGAAATAACAGGTTCGTGGTGTGGCATGCTCATTGCAGGCTGTACACATTTGAAATTCACATTTCATCAGTGAGCGGAATGTCAGTCGCTTCAATCCTCGAGAAACTCCTCCCGCAGTCCCTCGATCAGCTCGGCACGCATCCGGGCACTGTCGCCCAGACGCTCGAGCACTGCCCTGTGCAGCAGCGCCACCATGCTGATCATCGAGGTGTAAGAGCGGGTGCTCGCGACCTGAGTCATGTGGCACACCAGCGGCTGACCGCCGTGACGCTCGATGCGCGCCTGACTGGTCGGATCGCAGATCGCGACCATGCGCACGCGCGCGGTCTGACAGAACTCCAGCACCGGGTTGAAGGCGTTCAACCAGGGGCGCGGCGCGATGGCGAGCAGCAGATCCCCCGGACCCATCGAGGCGAGTTCCGCTGGCCAGCTCTGCGCATCCTTCGGCAGCAGCTGCACGCCAGGCCGTGCCTGCGAGAAGAAATTCCAGGCGAGCGTCGCAACTGCCGCATCCGCACCCAGCCCTGCAATCCACACCCGACGCGCGGCAGCCAGCGATTCGGCCGCCTGGCGCAGGCCCGTGGACTCCAGCGCTGTGAAGGTGCGGGTGAGGTTGGCGAGTTCCACCTGCAGGTGCGATGCTGCCGTCACCTGACCTTGGGGCGGTGTCTCCAGCGACACGGCCAGGCCCGTCGAGGGCGTTGCGAAGTTGCGCTCCTGACGCGCCTGCAGACGCACTTCGTTGAAGTCACGGTAGCCCAGGCTTCTGAACAAACGCACCGCCGTCGCGGCCGACACGCCCGATGCCACCGACAGCTCCTTGGCGGAGAAGGAGAGGATGTCATCCGAGTGATCCAGCAGCACCGTGGCCAGCTTCTGCTCGCTGCGCGTGAGGTCGTCGAATTTTTCCTGGATGCGGAGCGCTAACAGCGTGCCCATAACAATCCACTATGTCCGAACCGCGCCACGGAGTCCGCCATGAGCAGAGCCAAGGTCATTCGCCAGCAGATCTGGGAGCGCCTGCGACCCGTTGCCATACCCGACTCCCGCTTCCATCTCGACTTCGCCAATGTCATACCTGATTTTCAGGGCAGCGGGCAGGCGATTCAACAGCTGGTTGCTCAGCCAGTCTACCGCGACGCGCGCTACGCGTTCGTCACCCCCGACAACGGGCTCGCGCAGCTGCGGCAGCGGATGCTCGATGATGGCAAAACCGTCGTGGTCTCCACCTACGGGATCTACCGCGGCTTCGTGCTGCTGGACCCTGCGCGCATCGCCCGCGAACACCACCTGTTCGCCTCGTGGCTGGATGGCATGGAACACTTCGGCCGACCGGTGTCGCTCGCGGAGATCAAGGAACGGGGGCCCTTTGATTTCATGGTCACCGGCGCCTCCGCGGTGTCGCTCAACGGCGTGCGCTTCGGCAAGGGTCACGGCTTCTTTGACCTGGAGTGGGGCATGTTCACCGACATCGGCGTGGCCGGCGAGCACACGATGGTGGCCGCCGTGGTGCATGACGTGCAGGTGGTGGAGGAGAAGCTGTTTCCGAGCGAAACCGACATCCTGGTGGATGCCATCGCCACCCCCAGCCGCTATCTGAACGTCAAGCGCTCCGCCCGGCCCAAGGGTATCAAGTGGAAGCTGCTCAAGCCCGAGCAGCTCCAGGCGACTCCCCCGCTGCAGGAACTGCAGCGCATGCAACTGCGCTGATCGTCCTCATGAAGCCGTATCGCGACCACATCCTGCCGGCTGCCGCGCTGGCTGCCGCACCACCCGGGCCCTATGCCGAGCACTACACCTTGCGCCTGCCCGATGGTGACTGGCTGCAGCTGCCGCTGGTGGCGCTGCCGGATGCGCTCACGGCCCTCGTCAGCCTGTGCATCACCGAAACCTCCTTCGATCTGGAGGATCGCCTCAGCACCGCCATGGCAGCGCTCGCCCAAACCCTCGCCCCGGAGGTCATCATCGGCATGCCCACCCAGGGGCTGGTGCTGGCCGCATCGGTGGCCCGCAAGCTCGGCCATCCCCATTACGTGCCACTGAGCTACTCGCGCAAATTCTGGTTCGACGAGGCACTCGGCATCAGTCTCAAGTCGATTACCTCCCCGGGAGCCGCGAAGCAGGTCTACCTCGATCCGCAGCTGCTCGATCGGCTCGAGGGCAGACGCGCGGTGCTAATCGAGGACGCCATCTCCTCCGGCACCACGATGGTCGCCATGCTCGCCCTGATGGCGAGGGTCGGCGTCGCGGTGGCAGGCATCGTGACGGCGATGCAGGAGACGCGCCGCTGGATGCAGCGACTGGCCGCCGAGCGCCTCACCCCTCCGCCGGTGCGCTCGGTGCTGCACGTGCCGCTGTTTTACGCGACGCCCCGCGGCTGGATGCCAGACCCCACCACCGATCCCACCCCGGAGGCCGCCCGTGCCTGAAGCCGGCAGGGAGATTGCCCACGGCAACGATGTGTTCCACGTCGAGGTGCGCGGCTTCGATCACATCCCCGAAGCCGAACGTAACATGACGCTGCCGCAGGTCGACTACCTGTGGGTGGGCACCAGCGTGAACCTGCTGTCCTTCACCTTGGGCGCGCTCGCCATCGGCACTGGATTGAGCCTACGACTCGCCTTGGGCGCCTGCCTCGTGGGCACGCTGCTGTATGCCCTGGTTGCCATCGGCTCGATCGCCACGGTGCGCGCGGGGCTGCCGGTGAATACGCTGTCGCGCGCCGCCTTCGGCCTGCGTGGGAACCTCGCCAACGCCTTCCTGTCCTGGGTGGCGTCGGTCCTGTTCGAAGTGATCAACACCGTGTTCGGCGTGGAGGCGGTCATGGCGCTGTTCCGGGTGCTCGGCTGGAGCGAGCCCGGGAGCGCCGGCAAGCTGCTGGCGGTCATCCTGCAGCTGCTGATGTGCGGCGGTATCGCCGTGCTGGGCCACGCCACCATGGTCTGGTTCCAGCGCTTCTTCGCGGTGGCGGTCGGTCTCGCGTTTGTACTGGTGCTGGGTTTCACGCTGCCCAAGGTCGACTGGGCGCATGCCGCAGTGGCGCATTCCTCGCTGTCCACCGGGGCGCTGCTGGCCGCGTTCCTCGCAGCGACTTCGATCATCGCCTCCAACCCCATCTCCTTCCTGTTCAACGGCCCGGACTGGGTGCGCTACCTGCCCTCGAAGACTCCCTGGACCGCCATCTTCCGGCACGTATTCCAGTCCACCTTCCTGCCCTCGATCCTGCTGACGGTGATGGGCGCCTGCTGCGCCACCCTCGGCGACATGTCTGATCCGGTGGCCGGCCTCAAGGCCTTGGTTCCCGGGCCGCTGTTCATCCTCTACATCTGCTCGGTCATCGGCGGTTCACTCGCCAACAGCGTGCCGACGTATTACTCCTCGGGACTGACGCTGCAGGCGCTGGGGCTCAAGGTCCACCGCTGGTCGGCGACGGTTCTGGACATCATCGTGTCGACGCTGATCACCCTGTACGTGATCTTCGTGCAGGACTTCACCACCGCACTGAACGACTTCATCGCGCTGATGATGATGTGGGTGGGCCCCTTCGGCGGGGTGTGGGTCGCCGATGCCTGGTTCCGTCGCGGTCATTTCGACGCAGCGGCCATCCATGCCCGCGGCGCCGCCTCACGCTACTGGGGCTGGCGCGGGTTCAACCTCGCCGGCTGCACCGCCCTGCTGCTGGGCATGCTGGCGTGCGCGCTGACCATGCGCTCGCCGCTGTACAGCGGCCCCCTGGCCCGCTGGCTGGGGGGGGCGGACTTGAGCTGGCTGCTTGGCTTTCCGGTCGCGGTACTCGCCTACCTGGCACTCGCCAGACTGCCCCTGAAGAAGGCCACCGCCCTCAGCGGTGCCAGCGTGCCGCAGCCGGACTGATCGGCTCTTGCGGTTCAGGCGTCCAGTCGTGGTGGCTCACATCCACGATGAGATCCGCGAGCGCCCGCGCTGCCCGTTCCACCAGTTCCCTGCCCAAGGCTGCCGTGGCACGCCGCGCATCACCGCAGGTGCCGGAGGGATTGAGGTCCTGGGTCTGCCAGCCGATGCTGGTCGCGCCTTCCACGCGCAGCACCGCCGTGCGGGCCTCGATCGACTCGGCGCGGGAGGAGCAGTTACGGGCCAGGTCCATGCGCACCAGCTGTGGATGCAGGTGCAGCATGATGCTGGTCTCGACCGCGCCGCCGTGGATGCCGTAACGCAGTTCCTGCGGATCAAACAGATCCGCCATCGGCGTCACGTTGAACCACGCACAGTTCACCGCCAGCAGGCCCAGGCGCACTCGCAGCTCACGGCAGACGATATCCAGCAGCTGCGGCTGGCCACCATGGGAATTGAAGAACAGGATCTTGTTGCAGCCTGCCCGCTGAACGCTTTCGGCGAGATCAAACCAGAGCCTGCCGAGGGTCTCGTAGTGGATGCTGAGCGTGCCGGCAAAGGCGAGATGCTCGTTGGACTTGCCGACATTCTGGGCCGGCAGCACCAGCAACGAGACCTCCTCGGGTACCAGGTCCCGCGCGCGCCGCAGGATACCGGCGTTGATCGCCGCGTCCACCCGCACCGGCAGGTGCGGTCCATGCTGCTCCACCGCGCACACGGGCAGCAGCGCGACGGTCCGCGCAGGATCCAGGCGCGCAAACTCTTCCGTCGTCAGATCCCACCAGTCGCGCGCGGTCATGCGGCACTCAGGCGCGAGGCGAGTTGCGCCTTGGCGATCTTGCCGGTGGGCGTCATGGGCAGCTCGCTCAGCACCTGGACCTCGAGCGCTGACACATCGTAGCTCACCTTCCCCACGATGGCGGCCTTCAACGCAGCGGGACCCAGGCGGCAGTCGGGTCGCAGGGTGATAAAGGCATGCGGCCGCTGGCCGAGCTGCCGGTCGCTCACAGCCACAACAGCGGCCTGCGTGACGCCCTCGATGGTGCAGAAGGCTTCCTCCACGTCTCGCGGGAACCACAGTACTCCCCCGGACTCGATCAGCTCCGAGCGCCGCCCGCGCATGGTGATGAAGCCCTCGGTGTCGATCAGCCCCAGATCCCCGGTCCGCAGCCAGCCGGTGCCGATGGCTTCGGCGGTCTTCTCAGGTTTGCCCCAGTAGCCGACCATGAAGCCCCCGCGCAGCTCGATCTCGCCGATCCGTCCGGGCGGCAGCGGCACCCGTGCGGCATTGACGATGCGCACCTCCTTGTCCGGCAGTGCCGGCCCTACCCGACCGAGGCTCGAGTCATCGGCGATGAGCTCGGGAAAGCCCAGCGCCATGAAGCCACCGAGTTCGCTCTGCCCGAAGCTCTCCACCAGCGGCAGCCGCAGTTCATCGCGCCAGGCCTTCTTGAGCAGTGGGGGGACTGGTCCGCCTCCGGAGAGGCCCGCCCGGAGCCTTCCAGGCACCCGTCCGTGCTGCCGGCTCTCGGCGAGCACCTCGGCGAGCACCGTTGGATTGGCCACCAGAACACTCGCGCCGACGCGATCCATCGCCGCCCAGCCACTCACGGGGGTCCACTTGCCCATGACGTGCACGCTGGCACCGCGACTCAAGGGCGGCAGCAGATTGGCGACCAGCTGATAGGAGCTCGACAGTGCCGTGGGCCCGAAGGACTCATCGTGCGCGGTCACGCGCAGCCGCTCAGCGATGCAGCGCACGGCGCGCATGGTCGGCTCATGTGCCAGGCAGGCGCCCTTGGGCTTGCCCGTGGTCCCGGAGGTATAGGCCAGATGGGCAATCGCCCCGTCGTCGGCCGGATCGGCTGGCGGCCGCAGGTTCGCCTGCAGCAGCTCCGGCAGCGACAGCGCACCCTGCTGCGGGCCATCCATGCAGATGAGGTGCCGCACGCACCCCACCGCCTGCGCCGCGCGTCGGACCGGCTCGGCCATGTCATGGGTGTACACCACCACCGAGGGCGTGTGGTCCGCGAAGTAATAGTCCAGCTCAGCGGCGAACTGCACGTTCACGAGCGAGGCGATCGCGCCGATGCGCCAGGTGCCGAACAGCGTCAGCAGGTAATCCATGCCGTTGTGGGCAAAGACGGTCACCCGCTCGCCCTTGCCGACGCCGAGCGAAGCGAGGGCGCCGGCCATGTCCTCCATGCGCGCGACCGCTTGGGCATAGGTGAGGCCGACGTCGCGATCCACCCAATGCAGGGCAAGTCTGTCCGGCGTGCGCTGCGCGCCGTCGTAGAGGGTGTGATGCATCAGCATGGCGACTCCTTGAGGATCCCGAAATCTCGAACGGGATACGCTCCCGGTGCGTGGCCACCAGTTCCTTCAGGGCGGACCAGGTGGGAGGGGGCGCTGACGCCGGGCCGAGCCGCTGCAGGTAAGCGCAGCATCAGCTCTTCATGCCTCATGGTGCCCTCCTCGACGCCGCAGCATCGCCAGCACGCACTCCGGCGTGAACGGTCCGGAGCCGTTGAGGAACGGCACCTGCGGACCCAGCGCATCCGCGATGGCATTGGCGATGGCGCCGACCGCACCACTGCAGCCGGCTTCCCCGGCTCCCTTCATGCCCAGCGGATTCAGCGGCGAGGGCGTCTCGATGTGCCGCAGGATGAAACGCGGCGCCGTTGCCGCCGTGGGCAGCACGTAGTCCATGAAACCCTGGGTGAGCGGCACCCCGCGCTCATCGAAGCGCTGCGCCTCGAACAGACACTGTCCCAGCCCCTGCAGCACGCCCCCCATGATCTGCCCATCGACCAGCAGCGGATTGGCGATGCGACCGCAGTCATGGGTGACCGCATAGTCGAGCACGCGGATGATCCCGGTGTCGCGCTCCAGGTCCACGATCGCGGCATGGCAGGCGCTGGTCCAGCTGACCGCATCGCGTTCGTAGCGGCCGCTGACCTGCAGTCGGCGGAGGGCATCGATGCCGTGCTCCTGCGCCTTGGTGATCAGTCCCGCAAGGCTCAGCGGCTCGGGCACGCCGGCGCGCCCGATCAGCTCTCCGTTCTGCCAGCGGATGTCCTCCAGGGGCAGCTCGTATAGCGTGGCGGCGAGCTGCCGGGCCTCACGGATCAGCAAATCCCCGGCCAGACATGCCGCATTGCCGCCGAGGGTCGCGCCCCTCGAGGCGAACGTTCCCGGCGCATCCGGGGACTGGTCGGTGTCTGCGGTGAGAACCTCGATGGCCGTGAGCGGCAGGCCGAGATGTCCCGCCAGGATCTGCGCCAGCGTCGTGGCGCTGCCCTGCCCGATGGGCGTGATGCCGCTCAGCAGCTGCAGTCGACCCTCGGGCAACACCCGGATGCCGGCCGGTTCCGCGCCGCCCCCGCCGGACATCTCCACCACGAAGGACAATCCCAGCCCCAACGTGCGCTCACCGGCGGCCGCACGCCTGGCAGGGAAACCGTGGTAATCGATTGCCTCGAGCGTGGATTCGAGCAGCGCGGGGAAGTTGCCGCTGTCGAAGATGACGCGTCCGCAGCCGGGATAGGAGACGCCCCTATCGAGCGGGAAGGCATCGGGACCAATCAGGTTGCGGCGGCGGATCTCGGCGCGATCCAAGCCCAGCGCCTGCGCCGCCAGATCCATCATCCGCTCCATGGCGAGGGTCGTTTGCGGACAGCCCGCGCCCCGGTACACGTTGAGCGGGGTCTTGTTGGTCACGACCGACCGCGCCCGGCTGCTGAAGTTCGCGATGCGGTACGGGCCACGAAGACTCGCGACCGCGGCGCCTGGCGTGTTGCTGAGGAATAGATAAGCCGCGCCGATGTCGGCCAGGCAGTCCGCGTCCACCGCCGTCACCTCGCCCGCCGCGGTGACGGCGGCCCGCACCCGCAGGGTCTCTTCGCGACCCTGCGAGCTTGCGAGAAAGGACTCCTGTCGATCCTCCAGCCAGTAGGTCGGCCGTCCAAAGCGCTGCAACGCCAGCAGCACCAGCACCTCCTCTGCGTACACAGCTTCCTTGACGCCGAACCCGCCGCCGACCTGCGGTGCGATGACCCGCAGGCGCTCCACCGGGATGCCCGTGAGCCTCGCCAGTTCCCGGCGCAGAATCTGGGGTATCTGGGTTGAGCTGTACACCAGCGAGCGGCCGGTGCCCGGCTCCAGGGTGGCAAGGGCGCCGCGCGGCTCCATCGCGCTTGCGCAGACCCGCTGGAAGTGAAAGGTCTCCTCGATGAGCAGATCAGCCCGGGCAAAGGCGGCCTCCGGATCGCCCACCCGCTGTATGGTCTGATGCACCACGTTGCTGGCGAACTGCGGGTACAGCAACGGCGCGTCGGCCCGGATGCCCTCCCCCACGTTCAGCACGGGCGGCAGACTGTCGTAGCCGACAGCGACCCGAGCGGCGAGATCCTCCGCCAGGTAGGCATCGGCGGCAATCACCGCCGCCACCGGCTCACCGACGTAACGCACAACCTCACGGGCAAGAATGTCGTGATGTGCCGGCAGGCTGCCTTCCACGAGGTCGATGGCCGGCAGGCGACCCATGCCCTCGGGCAGCGTCGCCGCCGAGAGCACCCCGAGACAGTGCGGATCATTGGCGACCGCGCTGAAATCAATGTGGGTAATGCGCGCATGTGCCCGGGTCGAGCGCACCACGCGCAGCGCGGCCATGCCGGGCCGGATCAGGTCGGCCAGGAACACGCCCTTGCCGGTCAGCAGCGGCCCGTCCTCGCGCCGGCGTGCACGCTCGCCGAACGGTGCGGCCGTGTTCACGCGCGGACCGCCTCGATGGCGGCGATGATGTTCGCGTAACCGGAGCAGCGGCACAGGTGGCCGTTCAGATGCTCCAGGATCCGGGCCCGATCCGGTGAGGGACAGCCGGCCAGGAATTTCGCCGTGGCGACCAGCAGCCCCGGCGTGCAGTACCCGCACTGCAGGGCATGATAACGACGGAAGGACTGCTGCAGCGGTGTGAGTCCGCGCTCGGGCTCACAGCCTTCCAGCTGTGGCAGGCTGGCGATGGTCTGCACGGCCGCGCCATCGGCCTGCACGGCCAGGAGCAGGCATGCGCGCACCGGAACATCATCGAGCACCACGGTGCAGGCACCGCAGACCCCGTGGCCGCAAGCCACGTGCAGGCCGCCGCAGCCGGCCTGCTCACGCAGAAAGTCGCTGAGCAGCAAACGCACCGGGACCGTGGCGGTCAGCGCCTTGCCATCCACGATGACCCTGATGTCCAGGCACTGCATCACGCGGTGGCCCGCGACAGCGACATCCGCTGTGCCGCGCGCCAGCTGACCGCCGGGGCGACCTGAAGACGGTACTGCGCGCCGCAGGCACCATCGGTGTGGACCGTTTGGGTCAGATCCACCGTGAGTGCCGCCGCCAGAGCCTCTCGGGATGGGACCCGTGGATACCCCTCGCCGATGAGACGGGCCATGGTGGGGCACACCAACGCGGTGCGCGTGAGGCCGCTCAGTGCCACCCGGCAGTCGCGCGCGGTCCGCGTCACGAGCGCCGCGACCACCGGCGCATGACCGTCGCGCCGCGCGACTTCGAAAAATCCGGCCTGCGCGGGACGGCGCGGCCACAGCACATGGGTCACCATGGCCTGCGCGGGCACGCTGCGGCCAGGCCCGATCAGTTCCTCAGCAGCGAGGATCTGCTCGCCTGCGGCACACCGCAGTACGAATCGGGCGCCCAGCGCCAGCGCCACGGCGGTGAGCTCGGCGCCCGGTGTGTTGGCTATGAGATTGCCGATAACGGTACCACGTTGGCGGATCACCGGATTGGCGACCCAGGCCAGTGCTTCGGCAAGACCAGCAACCTCCCGGCGGATGACCTCGGAGCACAGTGCCTGCTGCTGTCGGACCAAGGCGCCCATGCGGATCTGATCGGGCAGCACCTCGATCGCATCGAGCCCGGCGATGCGATTGATGTCGACCAGCAGCACCGGGCACGCAAGGCGCCGCGCCAGCAGGGGCACGAGACTCTGGCCCCCGGCGAGCAGGCGCGCCGCCCCCGTGTGCTTCGCCAGCAGCCCGGCGGTCTCGAGGACCGTCCGCGGCCGCGCATAGGCAAAGGGCGCCGGCTTCATTCAGGCTCCCGGGTGGGCGTGCGTATAGCGGCCGTGCACGCCTGCCTCGCCGATATCCTCGGCCCAGAGGCCGGGTTGCTCGGCGATGAACCGCTGCAGCAGTTCGTAGCAGGCCGGATCATCGGCAATGGTCACGCGGGTGCCGCGGGAGCGCAGCCAGTCATCGGCCGCGCGGATGGTGCGGCTTTCGCCAACGACGAAGTGCGGCACGCCGAACAGCAGCGATGCGCCGCCGCACATGTAGCACGGTGACAGGGTCGAGTAGAGCGTCGCCTCCCGGTAAACCACCGAGGACAGCCGCCCGGCATTCTGAAAGCAGGTCATCTCCGCATGCAGGATGGGATTGCCGTCCTGGACGCGGCGGTTGCGGCCACGGGCGATGACTTCGCCCCGGTGGACCAGTGCCGCGCCGATGGGCAGTCCGCCCTCGCGATAGCCGGCGAGGGCCTCCTCGAACGCCGCGCGCAGTCCCGGATCCGAGGGCAAGGAGGCCTTCATCATCGGTGCAGCCCTCAAAATCTGGCCGTGAGCGTCATGTCGAAACTGCGCGGCGGCACGCGCGTCAGGAAGTCATTGCCGTAGAAGGGGTAGTCGTTGGTCAGGTTGCGGTTGTCGGTGGCGTTGTATGCCGTGACCTTCACGGTGTAGTTCGCGTAGGTATAGAAGACGGCCGCGTTCAGGGTGTACTGCCAGGGAATGCGCGGTGACTGGTAGAAGCCATTGGCGTTGACGATCGACAGCGGTACGGTGCCGCCGGCGCCGACCAGCTGCGAGAGCCCATTGAGTGCCGCGTTGGCATTGGTTGCGGCGATGTCCAGATAGCCGGACTGCGTAGTCTCGATCGGCGCGGTGACCTGCAGGTTCGCCTGGACCCCGAAGCCGTTGTCGAACTTGTAGTTGGCGAGGAAGTTGATCAGGTGCGCCGGCACGCCTGGATCCTGGAAGGTCTGGTTGGCAGAGAATACGGCGAGGGTGCCGGCGCCATCGATGTTCAAGCCCGGGTAGGCCGGGAAGTTGTAGAACGGCGAGCCCGTGTCGAGCGTCGTGTGCAGGTACGAATAGCTCGCCGTGGCAAAGAAGTGGGAGTTGGGTTGGTAGTTCAGTTCCCACTCCGCGCCCCAGATGTGAGCCTGCGAGTGCCCATTGTCACCCGCGCCCGTCGGGATGGAGCGCTCCTGCTTGAACAGCGCCGTGGAGATGAACAGCCGCGAGTCCATGAGGCTGAACTTCATGCCCGCCTCCTCCAGCAGGGTGTTCTGGCGCAGCTGCGCCGTGGCAGCCTCGCCGAAGGTGCCCACCGCACCGTCGTTGGCATCCGGCAGCACGTACTGCGCCTTGTTGTACGTGAGATAGGAGGAGAGGAAGGCCGAGGGCGTGTAGACCACGCTGATGTTGCCGTTGTAGAGGCCGTACCAGGCGGTGGCCTGCTTCTGCGGCAGACCGTCCAGCAGCCCGGTGCCGCCGAGAGGATCAGTCTCGTTCAGCTGCACCAGATCGCCCCGCACGCCATACAGCGCGCTCCACTGCGGACTGAACTGCATTCGGTGTTCGAGAAAGGCCGCCGCGTCCTGCAGGTTGGAGATGACGCTGCTGTTCAGGTAGAGACTGTCGCGGCCCGGGGTTCCATACTGCGGATGGTCGAAGGCCGCCAGGTACGGGATGGCACCACCTGCCGCCTGCGCCGAGGCCGGGAACACCCAGGAGTCCGGATTGGTGGTCAGGTCCCAGACACTGACGGGCTCGTTGGCGTAGTTCTGGATGTCATCGACATGCGCGTAGCGGTAGGTGAAGCCGCCGTCCACGTCGTTGCTGACGATGCCGAGCGGGAATTTCACCTTGAGATCGGTCTTGTTCTCCAGGGTGAAGCTGCCACGGGCGGTATCCGCGTAGTACTCCATGGTCTGGTTATAGCGGTTCAGGTAGTCGTAGAACGTGTTGTTGGTGATGGTGAAGGCGTCCGAGGCCGCATAGGTCTGGATGATCTGCGCCTTGGCATGCAGCGAATGCGCGCCGGTGCCAGGCGTTTCGTCGATCAGCACCCGATCGCTCAGCTGTGCCGTCCCGGTCAGATCGACCGGGGTCAGAAAGCCTTCGATCGGAGCGGTCGCCCCACCGGTCAGATAGGTGCCATTGTCGATCAAGCCCTGGTTGACACGATTGACGCCGTCGTTCTCGCGATACAGCGTGTCCTCGATGGAGCCGTTGATGAAGACGCTGTATTTGGAGGTGAACTGTGTGACCAGCGCCACATACAGCGACTGCTGGTGAAAAAACATGTCGTAGTAGTAGCTGCCGCTGTCATCGGAGGTGAAGCTCACGCGCAGCGCGGTGCTGGGACTCAGCGGGCCGCCGACGTCGAACAGGGCGCGGCGCTTCTGCTGGGTATCGAACTCGAGATCGAAAAGTTCAGTCCACTTGTTCAGCGAGGGCAGCTTGGTCGTGATATCGATGGTGCCGCCGACGCCCGCCCCGGGACCGCCCTGCACGCTGGCGGGCCCCTTGATGATATCGATGGAGTCCGCACTGTTGAAACTGACGGGGGCGCCATAGCCATTGAGTGAAAAGCTATCACGCATGCCGTTGAAGAACATGTCAGCATATTGGCCACGGATGCGCGGCACCGCGGGCTCGCCGAAGGCAGCGTCGGAGTAGCTGCTCGAGGTCAGGTACGAGAACCCGCCCGGGTTCTGGATGTTGAGGGCATCGAGCTGCGCCTTGGACAGCAGGGTGTTGTTGCGCGGAGTGTCCATGACGCCCAGATCCAGTCCGTAGGCAGAGGAGGAGCTGACGGTCGTCGGCAGCACCAGATCGCCGCGGCGGATGCCATTGATGATGACCTCGTCCATGTCACCCTGGCCCTGCGGCGTGGTGTTCGTGGAAGCAGAGGTCGTGGTACTGGTACTCGCGTCGGTCGCGGTGGTCTGGTCCGCAAAGGCGGCACTCAAGGCCAGGGCGGACGCGGAAGTCACTACCCACCCGCACTGCCGCAGGCAGCGCCTGCTCACGTCGCTCTTCATGTCGGTCTCCCCGGTGCCTCTGGCATTTGAATTTCATGTTTCTAAAAACTGAAATTTTAGTATGCAAAAAGCGTGCTCGGGGCCGGACCGGCCCTATCACGGACTCGCGGTACGGATTTTCCCAAGGAAATCAGGGGCGTTCGCAGATCATGAGCAGCCGGTCATGAATTAAGGTGCATAAAGTTGCTTGGTAATGGACCGGCCCTGTTCAAACTGGGGCGCGACCCAGTCCCGGCCCACGCCGGATGGCGTGTGCTTCCGGTGGAGGTGCGTAACTCAGTGTGAGGTGCGCCGCCCCCTCATGGTCCGGCGCTTCTTCCGCAGCCTGCCACCGGCGCGCACGGAGCGGGAGTGGCTCAGGGCGGAGGCGCTGGATCGGGCAAGGTGATCGATCGCGGTATTGACAACACGGGATCTATTTCGATGGATTGAGTAAAAGTGCGCAATGTGCTGAGTATTCTGCTGGTCGGAAGCACCGCGCGTCACAGGACGGCCCACCAGGGACACGCGATCACTCCGGGTCGGATGACCCTGATTGCTGGGTCGCTGCTCAGGACGATCCCGCGGGGCGTATTGGCATGGCGCTCACGAAACGTGACCACGTGCCGCGCTTCGCTGGCACCCACGGCATCGGACGCTTTGACTTCCACGGGCAACAGCTGCCCGTTCTGCTCCAGGATAAAATCGACTTCCTGCCCGGAACCGAGCCGCCAGTGATACAGGTCGCGAGTGGGCGCGCCGTCTCGCCAGACGAGCAGGTCGCTCGCAACCAGGGTCTCGAGGTGAAAGCCGCTGGGCGTGGTCTCGCGGGATGCCGCCAGGGCGAGCGCCGCGTCGACGCTGTAGAGCTTTGGGGCCTTGATCACGCGCTGGCCTGAATTTCTAGAATACGGCGGGATGAGCTCGATGAGGTAGCTGCGTTGAAGCGCCTCAAGCCAACGCCGGATGGTGGTGACCGGCGTGCCCAGGTCGTTGGACAGGCCTGTGACGTTGAGCTCCTGCCCCGTTCGGGCCGCGGTCAGTCGTAAGCAGGCCTCCAGCCGCGGGGCAGATTCGACCTCCAGAATCTCGAGGATGTCGCGGCGCGAAAAGATCTCGACGTAGTCATCGAGCATTCGCAGGCGCTGCGCCGATGGGGCGGCAACGGCGCGAGGGAACCCTCCGGCTTGGACCACCGATCGCCAGTCGAGCGGTCCGCTGGAGGCAGCGCGTCGCTCCAGTTCAGCGAGCACGACCGCCTCATCGGGCCCGAACAGGAAGCTCCACCCCCGATGATCCTCGGCAAGTCGCAACTCGCTCAATGTGAGCGGTCGAAGCGTCCGGTAGGTCGCGCGTCCCACCAAGGAATCGCTGACCGATTTTCCGACTTTCGGCTGGTTCGACCCGCTGAGCAGGTACTGGCCGTTTCGCCTGTCCCGATCGACGACCGCCTTGATGGCGAGCATCAGATCGGGGGCCCGCTGCACCTCGTCGATGAACGCTCCCCGGTCCCCCAGGTCCGCCAGGAACCCCTCGGGGTCTGCAATGGCCTGCTCGCGGACGTCCCGTTCGTCGAGCGTTCGTCTGGCGAAGCCCCGCGCTTCAGCGATCTCCAGGCAGATCGTACTCTTGCCGACCTGGCGCGCTCCCATGACCGCCACCACCGGGTACAGGCTGAGGTCGGAGTTCAGCTGGGGGTGAATGACCCGCGGATAGTGGGTGTTTGCGTCAGGCATCTCTACGCGCTATATTGACGTCTGGCGGTCAATATACCGTAGGAATATGTTC
>DAIDKA010000176.1 GCA_027451085.1 Gammaproteobacteria bacterium | reverse complement strand
CGCCGCTCGGGGCAGCGGCGAACGGCGGGGCCTTGTTCAGCAGGTTGTTCACCTGGGTGTAGACCTGCAGGTCCTTCAGGTTCCAGATGCTGCCGAAGTCCAGCGTCGCGTTCATGTTGAACATGAAGTAGCTCGGAACGTAGTTGGACGGCAGCAGCACATAGTTCTGACCCGCGGCAGCGGCGGCACCGCTGGCCACATAGTTGTAGGCCGCCCCCTGTTGCGGTGTCACGGCATTGTTCAGCAGGGTGCCATGGCCGACCCAGTCCATCATCGGGGTGAGGCTCAGGATGCCCTTGGTCCAGGTCATGGACAGGTTGCCGCGCCAGCGCGGCGCCGGGGTGAAGTCGTTCAAGATGGCGTTGCCGCCGTTCTGGCCCACCAGGCTGTAGATCTGGCCGCCGGCGTAGTTCTGGTACGCCTGCTCACCGGTCCACGTGGTCAGGGCACGAACCGACAGGTTGGAACCATCCGGCAGCGTGGGCACCAGGTAGTTGAGCGAGAAGTCCACCGCGCGCTCGTCGTAGAAAGCGCCGTTGAACGAGTTCGCATTGACCGACAGGATGTCGCTGTTGCCCGTGCCATTTGCAGGGTTGTAATTTCCACCGCCGGCCAGCCAGTCCCTCATGCAGGCGGCGGTGCTGCCGCAGGAGGCCGTGTTCCAGCTGATCGAGCCCGAAGAGACGGGGTTGCCGCCGTTCTGGATGACCTGCTGTTCCGTGAACAGGTTGGACGCCGGGGAGATGGCGTTCGCGATATGGATGTGGATCCAGTCGGCCGAGAACTGCAGGCCCGGCACCTGGGTCGGCGTCAGCACGATGCCCGCAGTGGTCGTGTTGGACGTTTCCGGCGCCAGGTTGGTGTTGCCGAACAGGTTGATGTTGCAGGGGTTGCCCTGGGTGTTGGCGCTGCCCGGCGCGGCGCAGTAGCCGAAGAGACCGCCGTTCTGGGCCGACAGCAGGCTCTGCCCGTAGTACAGCTCGCGGAAGTCAGGCGCACGGGCATCGCGCGACTGGCTGGCGCGGATGCGCACGCCCTCCACCGGCTCCCAGGCCAGGGAGATCTTGAAGGTGCTCAGGTTGTGCGAGCTTTCGCTGACGGGCGCCTGGGGGTACGCATTCGGATCGGCGTTGTAGTCCGTGAAGGCGATGCCATACAGCGCATTTTCCTGGTAATGCGACTCGCGGCCCGCGATATCGACATCCAGCAGGTGGGCGAAGGGCAGGTCCTTGGCCAGCGGCAGGTTCAACTCCATATAGGCTTCTTCGTCGGTCATCATGCCGCCGAACGAAGTGCCGTACTGGTCACTGAAGTCAACGGCGCGCAGGGAGCACTCCGTAGGTGTGGTGATGCCGATGCTGGCGGCGCAGCCATTGCCCAGCAGGTCGTTGTCGAGGTTGTTGCCCAGTTCCTGCTGCCACTGCAGGCCGGCTGCCATCGACCAGGCGCCGGCACCGATGCCCTTGAAGATGTCGCCGGTGGAGTTGAACCCGACCACGGTCTGCTCGTACCGCAGGTTCTCCTGCAGGGGGCCGAAGGCGTAGGCGGTCTGTGCGGCGGTCAGCGGCTGGGTGCCGAACGGATTGATGGCCTGGCAGCCACCCAGCATCGCGGTGGAAATGCCGGGCGAGGCGTTACAGCCGTTCAGCGCCAGGGTGAGAGACTGGTCATGGACTTCATCCGGTTCCAGCTGCTCGCGCTCGGTCAGGCCATATTCCGCGAAGCCATTCCAGGTCCAGGACGACTGGCCATAGGCGCCACTCAGGCCGACGGAGACGCGCTTGACCGTCGTGGAGGTGTAGATGTTCTGATCGACCTGATCGGTCCAGTCCTTGTACAGGACGTCGCCCGGGGTCGCCACGGCGGCGCTCTCGGCGGGGGTGAGCAAGGGGTTGGTGGGGCTGACGCCCAGGAAGCTGGAGATGTTGTTGGTCTCGGCATAGCTCTCGACCTTGCCCCAGTTCAAATCGACATTCAGGTTGATGTCGTCCGTGACCTTCGCCGTGATGAGCGCGCTGAGCACGCCACGGGTGGTCCCAGCCATCAGCTGGGTGTACTGGTTGATGGGCTCGCCCTGGCCACCCGCGACCGTGTTCGAGCCGTACGCGCCGGCATACGGAATCGCGCCGGTGCTATAGGGCACGAGGGAATTGCCGTCGGGCGATCCCTGGAGGAGGTGGTTGACACCGGTCGACGGGAAGAACGGGCCGACCACGCCGCTGGTGCTCATGATGGCGCTGCGCAGGCCGGTGCCCAGGCTCTACAGAGCCTGGTTGCCGGCAGTGACGCCGCTTTGATAGAACCCTTCATTCTGCGAGCACCAGGTACGGGCAGTCTCGCAGCCGATCGGATCCTGTTTCTCGTACTCGCCGCCGAGCACAACGTGGATGCGGTTGTCAGCCAGACCGAAGCCGTAGGCTGCGCCCAGGTGGCGGTCGCGGCCGTCGCTGTCGTTGGTCTGGTAGATGTCGCCGTCGATCTTGCCGCCTTCCAGCTGGCGGTCGAGGATGACGTTGATCACGCCGGCGATGGCGCCGGAACCATACGCCGCCGAGCCGCCGCCCGTGACGGTGTCGACGCGCGAGACCAGCACCTGCGGAATGAAGTTCATGTCGAAGCTGCCGGCCTGGTTGGTCGGCACCGTGGGCTCGGTGTCGACCATCGTCAGGGTGCGGGTGCCGAAGTAGGGGTTCAGACCGCGCAGGTTTGCGATGTAGGCACCGGTGAAGAACGCCGAATTACCCGTGGTGGCCGGAGTGAAGGTCGACAGGTTGGCCGGCTCCATCTGCAGCGCCTGGCCGATGTTGATCACGCCTGCGTTTTCCATCGTGGTGGTGTCCAGCACGGTGGTGGGGGTGGGGGTGGAGAAGTCCGAGGTGCGCTTGATGCGCGAACCGGTCACCTCGACTTCCTGCAGCGGCTGGCTCTGCTGCTGGTCACTGCCGCTGCCGGCGCTGCTGGCCGGGGCCTGCTGCGCATGTGCCTGGGGTCCGAAGGACAGCGATGCGGTGAGTACGAGGGCGCC
>DAIDKA010000175.1 GCA_027451085.1 Gammaproteobacteria bacterium | reverse complement strand
CTCTGGACTCCCGGGGCTCACGTGGTTCCCGCGGCTCGCGCGTGCGGTCCTGGTCACGGTTGCGGCCGCGGCCTTCGCTACGCCCTTCACCGCGGCTCTCGCCCCGGTTCTCGCCCCGGTTCTCGCCACGGGGCTCGGCGTGATTCTCACCGCTGCGATTGTCGCGGTTACGGTCCTGGTCGCGGTTGCGGTCACCACCGCGCTCGCTGCGTTCGCCACGCCCGCGGCTGCGGCCATCACGTCCGCCACGGCCATCGCGGCGTTCGCCGCCGCGGCCGCTGCGGCCATCGCGGCGGCCTTCCGGGCGACCTCCTTGGCGCTCCTGCTCGGCGGGCGGTGCTTCGGCCTGGGGTGCCGGTCCCGGAGTCGGGTCTCCCACGATGGCTCGCACCAGGCGCTTGAACAGGCCGGGCTGCGGTTCAGGCGGCGCGGCCGGCACAGGCGCGGGAGCCGGCGCGGCCACCGGGGTCGGCGCCACCGTGACCGGGATCAGTGCCTGCACGGCTGCAGGTTCCGCCGCCGGCTTCTTTTCCTTCAGTGCAGGATCGGCCACTTCGGCCGCCATCGGCATCAGATAGCTCAGCTGCCTGTTCTCGGACAGATCCACCTCGTCATCGCGCACGCGCTTGATGGCGAACTCCGGCGTCTGCATGTGGAGGTTGGGGACCAGCACGAGTTCCACGTGCGTCTTGTCCTCCAGCTGGCGCAACCAGTCGCGCTTTTCGTTGATGAGGTAGGTGGCAACCTCCACCGGGACCTGCGCGATGACCCGATGGGTGCGGTCCTTGCGCAGTTCCTCGCCGATCAGGCGCAGCACCGACAGCGACATGGACTCGATGCTGCGGATGCTGCCGAGCCCCACGCAGCGCGGGCAGGTGATGTGGCTGGACTCGGACAGCGAGGGGCGCAGGCGCTGGCGCGACATTTCAAGCAGGCCGAAGCGCGACAGGCGGCCGATCTGGATGCGCGCGCGGTCCATCTTCACCGCGTCGCGCAGTCGGTCCTCGACCTCGCGCTGGCTCTTCTGCGATTCCATGTCGATGAAGTCGATGACGATCAGGCCACCGATGTCGCGGATGCGCAGCTGGCGCGCGATCTCATCGGCCGCCTCCAGGTTGGTGTTGAGGGCGGTGGCTTCGATATCCGAGCCGCGGGTGGCGCGCGCCGAGTTGATGTCGATGGATACCAGCGCCTCGGTGTGGTCGATCACGATGCTGCCACCGGAGGGCAGCTGGACCTGGCGTGCGTAGGCTGATTCGATCTGGCTTTCGATCTGGAAGCGGGTGAACAGCGCGATGTCGTCGGTGTAGTGCTTCAGGCGCCGCTGGGCATCCGCCGGCATGAACCGCTGCATGTATTCCTGGGCCTTCTGGAAGGCCGCGTCGTCGTCCACCAGGACTTCGCCGACGTCATCGGAGAGGTAGTCGCGCATGGCGCGCGTGACGGCGTCGCTTTCGCGGTAGACGAGGAAGGGCGCAGCGCGCTCCTTCTCGGCGGCGGCGATCTGCTCCCACTGGGCCTTGAGGTTATCCAGGTCCCACTGCAACTCCTCGGCAGTGCGGCCGACGCCTGCGGTGCGGATGATCGCGCCCATGCCCTCCGGGATGGTCAGCTGGCCCATGACCTCGCGCATCTGGTCGCGGTCCTCGCCCTCGATGCGGCGTGATACTCCGCCGGCGCGCGGATTGTTCGGCATCAGCACCAGGAAGCGGCCGGCCAGGCTGATGAAGGTGGTGAGGGCCGCGCCTTTGTTGCCGCGTTCCTCCTTCTCGACCTGGACCAGGACTTCCTGGCCCTCGGTGAGCAATTCGCGCAGATTCATGCGGCCGCCCTCGGGCTGGCGGCGGAAGTATTCGCGGGAGACCTCCTTCAGCGGCAGGAAGCCATGCCGCTCCGCGCCATAGTCGACGAAGCACGCCTCCAGCGACTGCTCGACGCGGGAGATACGGCCCTTGTAGATGTTCGCTTTCTTCTGTTCGCGGGAGGGCAGTTCGATCGACAGATCATAGAGTTTCTGACCATCAACCAGAGCGACCCGCAGCTCTTCCTGTTGAGTGGCGTTCACGAGCATTCTTTTCATCTTCGGTCCTGACCAGGTAGGGGACCGACAAGGAGACGGCGGGAGGCCGCATTAAGGACTGCGGCAACACATAAAGGGATAGGAGCGATGAGATTTCGCTATTCATGGGAACCCGCCCGATGGGCGTGGCCTTCCTAAAACCTTTTGTAACTCAACCGACGGCGCACCCCATATGTCGTATCTTGCGACTTCAGCAGGGCGCTGCGATCTTGTCGGCACAACGCGATGGCCCCGTTGTCGGAGGCCAACTGAAGACCCACCGCGGGCGGAGCATGCGAACCGTCTTAGGGTTGGTCGCTCCTGTACGGGGGCCGGTAACATGCTGCGGCAGCGCGCCTGCAGCATGCGTGTCCCTTTGAGTTTGCGGACAGTGGCCGCAGTATAGCCGTGGTACCACTGTAGAAACAATATCTTACGTTGAGGTGAAAGTTGTCTGAACAAGCCGGAGGGCGGCCCCTGGAAGCCGTGCGCCACGTGGAGGTCGGGGAGGAACAGGCTGGACTCAGGCTTGACAATTTCCTCGTGAAGCTGCTGGGGTCGGTGCCGCGCACCCGCGTGTTCCGGCTGGTGCGCAAAGGGGAAGTACGTGTGAACGGCAAGCGGGCCAGTCCCGAGCTGCGACTGCAGCCAGGCGATAAAATCCGCGTGCCTCCCATACGGCTGGAGATGACGGACCCGGACGCTCCCGCGGTCAGCCGCGTGCCCAAGGCCCTCATCGAGACGGTCCGCAACGCCATCCTCACGGAAGATGACCGTCTGATCGTGCTGAACAAGCCGGCCGGTATCGCCGTGCACGGTGGCAGCGGGATCAGCTTCGGCATCATCGAGGCCCTGCGGGCGGGCCGTCCGGACGAGGAACTGGAACTGGTGCACCGCCTGGACCGCGATACCAGCGGTTGCCTGCTGGTGGCACGCAAGCCCTCGGCGCTGCGCGTGCTGCACGCCATGATGCGCGATGGCCAGATGGAAAAGGGCTACCTGGCCCTGGTGAAGGGACAGTGGAACCTCGGCAGGAAGCGCATCGACGTGCCACTGCGCACCGACCTGCGCGTGGGCGGGGAACGCACGGTTCGCGCCCAGGCCGGAGGCAAGGAGGCGGTCAGCCACTTTGCGCCGGTCCAGTTCTTCGGCAGCAAGGCGACGCTGGTGGAGGTTGCGCTGGATACCGGCCGCACCCACCAGATCCGCGTGCATGCCGCGCACGTGGGCCATCCGGTGGCCGGGGACGAGAAGTACGGGGATGAGGCTTTCAACGCACGCATGAAGGCCAAGGGTCTCAATCGCATGTTCCTGCATTCGCACAGGATCTCGTTCGACTGGCCACGGGGCGGGAATTTCGCCGCCAGCGCGCCGCTGCCCCCCGACCTGGGCAACGTGATCGATGCCATGGCTGAACCGCGGGGCGGGCGGCGGCGGTAGCAGACGGGAACCGCCCGCAGAGGGCTGTCACCGGGGACACCGCTACGGCAGCGCGTACCCGGCTTTACGCAAGGCGTCAGCGACCCAGATCAGAGGCAGGCCGATGAGTGCAGTGGGGTCCCGGGACTCCACGGCCGAGAACAGCGTGATGCCCAGCGCCTCGGACCGGAAGCTGCCGGCGCAGTCCAACGCCTGCTCCCGGGCCACGTAGCGGTCGATTTCCGCCGCCGACAACGGGCGGACGTGAACGGCTACGGTTTCGATATGATCAAGGTTGATACCGGCTTTTTGGCACCTTATCGAGACCGCCGTCAGGAATTGCGCGGAATGTCCCGACAGCCGCGACAGCTGTTCCCTGGCCCGTGAGGCCGTACCGGGCTTGTCCAGCACGCCCATGGCCGTCGCTGCGACCTGATCGCTGCCGATGACCACTGCATCGGGATGGCGGTCAGCCACTGCATCGGCCTTGGCGGCAGCCAGCCGCAGGGCCCGACTTTGTGGCGGCTCGCCCACCAGGTGGTTTTCGGCAACTGCTGGGGCTTCCACGGTGAAAGCAATGCCAAGACGGTTCAGCAGCTCCCGGCGATAACGGGAGGTCGAGGCCAGGATCAGCGGAGGTGTCATGGGGGTGGAATCTCCGGGCCGAGTAAACGATTCGCCGAAACAATGGTTTGCATGCTTCAAGCCGTTTTGACTTGGAGGGTGTCGATACCTATGATACGCGCCCCATGTCTGCCGGCTGGTCAAAGTTGCTCGATATCGGGCCGTTGGCGCAAGCCGGGGCGCGGATGGCGTTTGCCATTCCGCTCGTGGAGTTCTCGCGGCTGGCACCACAGCTGCGGGAGGCCGCTGGCGAGGCCACTGGAGAGGTGGCCTTCACCCGCGAGAGCAGTCTGGCCGTGGCCGGCGTGCGGGTCGAGGCCGAGCTGGTACTGACCTGCCAGCGTTGCATGGAGCGGCTGCCCTGGATGCTGCGCAGCGAAGGGCGCGCCGCGCTGGTGGCGACCGCGGCGGAGGCCGACCGGGCGTCCGATGAGCTTGAGACGGTGTTCGCAGAAGACCACCGCATCAGCCTGCGCGAACTGGTGGAGGAGGAGCTGTTGCTCGCCCTGCCCCTGGTGCCGCGGCACGAGAGCGAACATGACTGCGCAGGTCCCGCGACCGACGCGCAAGAGGCGGTGCAGCCCGCAGGGGATGCGCCGGAGGAAACGCACAGGCCGTTCGGGCAGCTCGCGCAGCTGCTCAAGCGTCAGTGAAGATTTACGAGAGCATGAGTCCAGACCGTCTGGACCGGAGTTTAGAGAAATGGCCGTTCAGAAAAGCCGCAAGACCCCTTCGAAGCGCGGCATGCATCGTTCGCACGACGGGTTGTCCAAGCCCGCGCTGTCGATTGACCCGCAGTCGGGTGAAACCCACCTGCGCCACTGCATCACCCCCGATGGCTTCTACCGCGGCAAGCGTGTGATCGAGAAGCCGGCGGACGCCGAGCAGGAATAGCCGGTCCGCGCCTTCAAGCTTGCGCAGGCGCCGGTTCCAATCCATCCGAAGGCCGTGTCCACCGCGTCGTGGTGGGCATGGCTTTCGTGCGTCCGTATCATGGGTGAGATGACAGCCATGTACTCGAAGATCGCGGGCACCGGTTCCTACCTGCCGGAGAAAATCCTCACCAACCGGGACCTCGAGGGCTTCATGGAGACCAGCGATGCCTGGATCCGTGAGCGCACCGGGATCGAGCGTCGCCATGTTGCCGCAGAGGGGCAGGGTACCGTGGACCTGGCCGAGCCGGCCGCGCGCCGCGCCATCGAGGCCGCGGGGCTTGCGCCGCGCGACATCGATCTCATCGTGTTCGCCACCTGCACCCCGGATTACGTGTTCCCCAACGCGGGCACGCTGCTGCAGCAGCGCCTGGGTTGCCCCGGGGGTGCTGCTTTCAGTGTCGAGGCGGCTTGCAGCGGCTTCATCTATGCCCTGTCCATCGCGGACAAGTTCGTACGCGCCGGTGAGGCGAAGCACGCCCTGGTGGTGGGGGCGGAGGTGCTTTCGCGGGTGACCGACTGGAGTGACCGCGGTACCGCGATCCTGTTTGCCGACGGCGCGGGCGCGGTGGTGCTGAATGCCTCGGCGCAACCCGGGGTGCTCTCCACCCACCTGCATGCCGACGGCAGCCACCGGGAGCTGCTGTTCTGCCCTGGCGGTCCCGGGGCCCGCAGCGGATTGCCCGCGGCACCGGCGCCTGGTTTCATCCACATGGAAGGCCGCGAGGTCTTCAAGATCGCGGTCATGGAACTGGGCCGGGTGGTGGATGAAGCGTTGGCGGCCAACCGCCTGGACCGCTCAGCCCTGGACTGGCTGGTGCCGCACCAGGCGAACCTGCGGATCATCCAGGGGGCGGCCCGCAAGCTCGACCTGCCCATGGAGCGCGTGATCGTCACCGTGCAGGACCACGGCAACACTTCAGCAGCATCGGTGCCGCTTGCCCTCGACGCCGGGGTGCGCGACGGCCGCATCAAGCGCGGCGAACTGCTGCTGCTGGAGGCCTTCGGGGCGGGGTTCACCTGGGGCGCGGCACTGGTCCGCTACTGAGTCGCCCGGCACCCGCTGGGCTGGTCGACACCCGGGCTCGCCTTCCGGCTAGACGACAGTAATGTGGAAGTCCTCGCCCTGCCATGCATCGCGCAATGGCTGATAGAAGGTGAAGTCCACCACCGACCCGGCCGGCAGGTCTGATACCGGCAACAGCGCGACGTGGCCCAGGCCCCAGTCCTCGGTCTCGGTGTCGATCCGTTGCTGCCAGCCATCCCGGCCCCAGTGGACCCGGCCTGGCTCGGGCAGCAGCACCCGCAAGTGCTGTCCCGCGGTCAGTTTGCGGATGCGCTGGCGCGGCTGCCACAGTGCGTAGTCCAGCTGCGGCCGCTGGCCGCCGTAGCGGGCCCAGGTGAGCGCCGGCCGGTCAACCGGCGCACCCGCTGCCATGCTCAGTGCCAGCTTGATGAATTCGGCGTGCGCCCACACCAGTGGCATGGCGGAACCACTGGCCTGACCCGGGTACAGTCCCCGCTCCGCAATGGCGTTCTCATCCCAGACCTGTTCAGGCAGCAGGCCGCCTTTGCCGGCCATCCACATCATGGAGTCAAGATAGGGGCCGGCATTGAGTCCGGCCAGCAGGGCGATGTGACCGCGCTCACCCGTGAGCAGCGGCCAGCCACGACCCCGGCCCCAGCCATCGAATGGCGCGCCATCGGGATGTTCGCCATAGCCGTCGCCGGTGTAGCGGTGCCAGACCGGCCCATTGGGTGTATCGCACCTGAGCACGGCGTCAATGGCGGTGATGCTGGCGCTCATCGCCGGATCATTGACGGTACGCAGACCGTAGCGGGCCAGCTGCAGGCAGTCGATGGCAAGCTGATCGTCCGCTTCCGGGTTCACGACGTGCGCCCGGTTCTTGATCGGCACGCGTTCGGACCTGGCTCCGGCCTCGATCAGCACATCGGCAGGCGCGGTCCGGATGTAGTACCCGGGCACGCCGATCCGTCGCGCAAGGTCGGTGCCACGCGCCCAGGTCCATGCCTCCAGACGGGAGTTCCAGGCGTCCGCCAGCATCAGGGCGCAATCGGCTTCGCGGCCACTCAGGAACCGGCTGCCCTCAACCAGGGCCGCAATCGTGACCGCGAGTGTGAAGGTGTTGACTCCGGCATCTTCCTCCCAGCGGTCCTGGCCGGTGGCCGGGCCTTCGCGTGCGATGAAGGTCAGTGCCCGGCGCACCATGTCATGAACCTGGACGGCGCCCAGGGCGCCGCGTTCGGCGAGGCTGCTTGCGAGCAATATCGGAAAGGCGGTTTCATCGAGCTGGATGCCTTGCCAGAACGGCTTGCCGCCCAGCCATTGGTTCTGCAGCCAGTGGCCGTCGGCTTGCTGGGTGGCCATCAGGTAGATCAGGATCTGCAGTGCGTCATCCAGGCAACCCATGGCCGCAAGCGCGCCCGCTGTCTCCACCAGGTCGCGTGCCCACACCAGGTGATAGCCACCAAGGCTGGGGTTGGATTCTCCCCAGGGCACCGACAGGCTGGCGACGAATGCGCCGGGAAACGTATGATCCGCGTGGCTCTTGATCACCGCGGCTGATCGACGCAGCAACCGCCGCCCGCCATCACTCAGCACGCTGTCCAGCCCGGCTGGCCAGGGTATGCCATCGAGCCACCGGGCCCAGGCGCCGCAGTAGGACTCCCAGCACGCATCGAAGCCGTGACACAGGGCCTCCAGTGCCAGGGTTGCAGCGGCCTCACGGCTGGTGGACAGCCCGAGTGCAAGCGTGCCGGTGGTGCTCAGCTGCGCGGTCAGGGCGACCTCGCCGGGACCGGCTGCCGCATAGTGCCAGCGCATGGCGCCGTTGTGGTGGAAGTCCTGCCAACCGTCGCTGGCACCTACGACTCCCACAGACCGTTGCAGCAGCGCCGTACGGCCTTCGCGATCAACGGCCGCGAGCGCCAGGCCGTACGGCCCGTGCGCTGCCCACAACACCGGCCGGCCCGCCCATTCACCGGTCCCGGCGGCATTGTGGGCCGCATCCGCACCGATCCGGGGCGCAGCCAGAACGTACAGCTGCAAACCCGGATCGCCCGTCAGCGAATAGTCCACCAGCAGAACGTCGCACCGGGGGTCGGCGCAGATCCGCAGCACCAGCTTGAAGCGGGCATGCGTGTGCTCAACCGTGATCGCTGGAATGGCATCGTCATGCCACACGACTGAATACTGCCCCAGCCGCTTCAACTCCACCCAGAACCCCTGATCATCGGCGATGATGAAGCCAAGGTCCTTCAGCTGCGGAATGTCCGGACGCGGGTAATAGACTTCGGTGACGATGCCCTGTGCCATCGTGAACCACAGCCTCCCCGTGCCCAGCGCCGTGCCGACCGCGTCTTTGGCCGCCGGAGCCCAGGTGGGGTGGGAGGAGCCCGCGGCAGGGGCGTGACCCAGGGGCTGAACCGTGTCCACGTTTTTCACTCCGGCCTCCGGGCCGCAACCAGCTTCAGGACAATCTACTACGGCAAAGCCATGAGCGCATGACGGCCTCCTCCCGGCATGGTGCGGTACGGTCGTTACGGTTTCAGGCTGCCGGGGTGGTGCGGCGCGGGCCGGGCCAGTGCCAGTTGACGTACTCGTCGGCGTCACAGCCTTCGCTGTAGGCGTGGCGCTGGCAATCCATCGACAGCGCCTTCATGCGCTCGCGCACGTGCGCACCGCGTACCAGCAGGCCGGGCACCCGGTCGATGGCGTCGATCACCAGGCTGAAACGGTCGATCTGGTTGCGGATGGCGAGTTCCATCGGGGTATTGATGTTGCCCTGTTCCTTGTAGCCGCGCACATGGATGTTGCGGCTGTTGCTGCGGCGGTAGATCAGTTTGTGGATCAGCCAGGGATAGCCGTGGAAATTGAACAGCACCGGCCGGTCGCGGGTGAACAGGCTGTCGAAGTCGGTGTCGGACAGGCCGTGCTCGTGCTCGCTGGTGGGCACCAGCCGGAACAGGTCCACGACGTTGATGAAGCGCACCTTCAATTGCGGAAAGTGTTCGCGCAGCAGGGCGGTGGCGGCCAGCGCTTCCATCGTGGGCACGTCGCCGGCGCAGGCCATGACCAGGTCCGGTTCCACGCCATCGTCACTGCTGGCCCAGTCCCAGATGCCGATGCCCTTGGCGCAATGATCCATCGCATCGTCGAGCGACAGGTACTGCAGGTGACGCTGCTTGTCGGCGACGATCACGTTGATCTTGTCGGTGCTGTCCAGGCAGTGGTCCATCACCGACAGCAGGCAGTTGGCGTCGGGTGGCAGATAGATGCGGGTCACCCGCGGGCTCTTGTTGGTCACCACGTCCAGAAAGCCGGGGTCCTGGTGGGAGAAGCCGTTGTGGTCCTGCCGCCAGACCGTGGAGGTGACGAGGATGTTGAGCGAGGACACGCTGGCCCGCCACGGCACCTCCAGCGATTTCTCCAACCACTTGGCATGCTGGTTGAACATCGAGTCGATGACATGGATGAACGCTTCGTACGAGGCCAGCACGCCGTGGCGCCCGGACAGAAGGTAGCCTTCCAGCCATCCTTCCAGCGTGTGCTCTGAAAGGATCTCCATCACCCGTCCATCGCGCGCCAGGTGGGTGCCGTCGGCATCCTCCGGGAGCATGGTGGCCATCCAGGCCTTGCCGCTCTCCTGGTAGATGTCGTCCAGGCGGTTGGAGGCGGTTTCGTCGGGACAGAACACGCGGAAGCGGTCCGGGTTGGCGTGCATCGTGTCGCGCAGCAGACGTCCGGTGGGACGGGTGTTTTCCTCGGTGGTGACCCCGGGTTCGACCACCGCGACCGCATGGCTGCGCAGGTCGGGCCGCTGCAGCGGCTTGCGCAGCAGGCCACCGTTGCTGACCGGGTTGGCGCTCATGCGATGCGCACCAGCGGGCGCCAGCGCGGCAAGCTCCGGCGCCAGCCGGCCGTCCGCGGTGAAAAGCGACTCGGGCGCATAGCTGCGCAACCACTGCTCGAGCTGGAGCAGGTGTGATTCGTTCTCGTGCGGGTCGAGCGGAATCTGGTGCGCGCGCCATGAGCCTTCCACGCGGTGGCCGTCGACGACCTTCGGGCCGGTCCAGCCCTTGGGCGTGCGCAGCACGATCATCGGCCAGACCGGCAGGCCGTCGAGCCGGCCGGCACGCGCCTGCTGCTGGATGGCGGCGATGCGGTCCAGCACCAGGTCGAGGGTTTCAGCAAGCAGCCGATGCACCCGGACTGGGTCGTCGCCTTCGACAAACCAAGGTTCATAGCCGTAGCCGCGCATCAGGTCGGCCAGCTGCTCATGCGGGATGCGCGCCAGCACCGTGGGGTTGGCGATCTTGTAACCGTTCAGGTGCAGCACCGGCAGCACCGCGCCGTCGCGGGCCGGATTGATGAACTTGTTGGAATGCCAGGCGGTGGCCAGCGGGCCGGTCTCGGCCTCGCCGTCGCCGATCATGCACACCGCCAGCAGGTCAGGATGGTCGAACGCGGCGCCGTAGGCATGCGCCAGGCTGTAGCCCAGCTCGCCGCCCTCATGCATGGAACCGGGTGTTTCCGGCGTGCAGTGGCTGCCGATGCCGCCCGGGAAGGAGAACTCCTTGAACAGCCGGCGCAGTCCGTCGATCCCGGGACCCTTTTCGGGATAGACCTCGCCATAGCGGCCTTCCAGCCAGGCCTGCGCCAGCACCGACGGTGCGCCGTGGCCGGGACCGGAGATGAACAGCGCGTCGAGGTTGCGTTCGCGGATCAGCCGGTTCATGTGCGTCCATACCAGCGTCTGGCCCGCGTCCGAACCCCAGTGGCCCAGCAGCCGCTTCTTGATGTGCTGCAGGCGCAGCGGCTCGCGCAGCAGCGGGTTGTCGCGCAGATAAAGCATGCCGGCGCACAGGTACAGCGAGGCGCGCCAGTAGCGGTCGAGCAGGTGCAGGGCCTCATCGGACAGGGGCGTGCGGGCGGTGGGCTGGGGCATGGCGGACTCCGGTGCGGTGGCAGCGCGTCCGTCGCAGGTCGCTGCCCGGAACGCAATACGTCCTGCGTGAAGCGCCAAGTTAGCAGGTGGTGCTTGCGCGGTGTATACGTAACTTTGCTGACGCCCGCGTTCGCGAACCTGTGCCGACGCCGTAATGCCGGCGGATTCTTCGCGTGCCGGCGCGGCCGCACCACGACGACCTGCAGCGGACCTGAAACCCGGCCCCAAAGAAAACGCCGCGCAGGTGCGCGGCGTTTCTGCATCGAACCCTGGAAGGGTTCTTGTTACTTGGAGATCGAACGCTTGAACATGCGGTCGATCTTCTCGTTGGTCGCATCCACCGAGGCCTGGGCAGCCTGAGCGGCGGCCAGCGCCTGGTTGGCGGTGCTCTGCGCAGCGGCAGCGGCGCGGGAGGCGGCGTCAGCCTTGCTGCTGGCGGCATCCGCGTCAGCCTTGGCGGCCGCGGTGTCTGTGTGCAGCGCGGCGACCTGGCTCTTGAGGTCGTCGACCTGGGCCTGCAGCGGCTTCAGGTCGGTGCAACCCGCAAGACCCACAACGAGGGCAACGGCGGCGACCTTGGCAATGATCATGTTCTTCATAAAAGCATCCCCTTATCGGATGGTAGACGGGAGTCGTGAGGTCCAGAGACCGTGCGATCACAGCGGCGCTCCGCCACAGCTCTCGCAATGGCGCAATCGCATCAAATTTGAGCGCAATTTGCAACTGCTGAAAGCTCATTTGTCGGCGTGACGCGACGTTTTCGGCTCACATTAAGCATTTGTATACATTCTGCCCGGTTTGAAATGCGGCTTTCACTTATATGCCAGCTCAAACCTGATGACGGAATCCGGTTGGGCATGAGGCCCTCGGCAGGCGACAGGATACAGCATGTTGTGATCTATCGCAGTCCCGGCCGGTCAGTTCCGCCACCGGTCGCGGATGATCTCGCCTGCGGCGTTGTGGCCTGGCAGGCCGGTGACACCGCCACCGGGATGGCTGCCCGATCCACACAGGTACAGGCCGCGCACAGGCGTGCGGTAGTCGCCGAAGCCCAGCATCGGGCGCGCGGCCCACAATTGATCCAGACCCAGGGCGCCGTGAAAGATGTCTCCGCCCGTGAGGCCGAAGCGCGCTTCCAGATCCGCCGGCGAAAGCGCCAGGCGGCCGATGATGCTGCGGCGGAAGTTCGGCGCGTGGCGTGTCACGGTGTCGATGACGTGGTCGGCCGCGGCATCGCGGGCATGCTCCCAGCTGCGCCCATCCGGCAGCTGGTAGGCAAAGTGCTGGCAGAAGAGGCTTGCGACATGAGCGCCGCGTGGAGCCAGGGAATCGTCCAGCACACTGGGGAGCAGAAGTTCCACGATGGGCTCGCGGCTGATGCCCGCGCTCTTCGCGGTCAGCCAGGCCTGGTCCATGTAGTTCAGAGAGGGTGCCATGATGATGCCCGACCCGAGGTGGGGGCCCGGTTCAGGCAATGCCTCGAACCGTGGCAGTTCGGACAGCGCGACATTCATACGGAAGGTTGCGGAGTGACAGCGCCAGCGTGCGATGCGCTCGCGGAACTCCCCGGGCAGCGCCTCGCCGGGTATGAGTCCGAGGAAC
>DAIDKA010000174.1 GCA_027451085.1 Gammaproteobacteria bacterium | reverse complement strand
GTGCTTCGTGTTGCCCAATCCCTGGGACACCGGCAGCGCCCTGCGGCTGGCAAAACTCGGCTTCCCCGCGCTGGCCTCGACGAGTGCGGGCGCCGCGTGGGCCCTGGACAAGGCCGACGGCGAGATGACACTGGAGGAAGTGCTGCAACATCTGCAGCACCTGGTCGGCGCCACCACCCTGCCTGTCAACGCCGATTTCGAGGCCGGATTCGCGGACAGTGCCGCTGGAGTCGCATCCAGTGTCGAGCGCTGCATCGCCACGGGCGTGGCCGGCCTGTCCATCGAGGATCGTACCGGCAAGGCGCTCTACCCGCTCGATGTGGCCGTCGAACGCCTCCGGGCCGCCCGCACGGCCATTGACCGCTCCGGCGCGAATGTCGTGCTGGTTGGCCGCTGCGAATCATTCCTGATCAATCAGCCGGACCTGCCAGCGACCATTGCCCGGCTGCAGGCCTACAGCGCGGCCGGCGCGGATTGCCTGTACGCGCCGGGCATCAAGAGTCTCGACTCTATCGCACGTCTCGTCCGCTCGGTAGACAAGCCCGTCAACGCCCTGCTGTCCGGTACGGAACTGTCCGTTGCCGAACTGGCGAACGTCGGCGTGCGGCGCGTCAGCGTCGGAGGCGCGTTGGCCCGTGCCAGTTGGACCGCCTTCGACACTCAAGCCGGCAAGCTGCGCGCCGAGGGCAGGCTGTGACCCGATAACGGCGTCACCCGCTCAGTCCAGATAGGCGGGGAAAGCCGGTAGCGCCTTGAAATCCCCGGGATCGTGCTGGATCACCAGCCGCGCGTGGGTGTTGCGCACGATGCGTTCCACCCGGTCGAAGGAGGCCAGCGTTTCCGCACGACTGGTGTTGAATATCGGCACCAGTCTCTCGGTGCGGTCGGTGTGGAAGTGGTACAGGTCACCGGCAAGGATCACCGTGCCGGCCCTGCGCAGTTTCAGCATCAGCACCTGGTGCCCCGGCGTATGTCCCGGGGCCGCGAGGATGCGCACCGAACCGTCGCCGAACACATCGTAGTCGCCATCGATCAGGATCTTTTTCGCCTTGCTGTAGGCGCTGAACGTCGGCTCCTCGACAAACAGGCCGCCATCCAGCGCCCACTTGAGCTCCCTGCTGTTGATGATCCAGGTGGCCGACTTGAACAGGTTGGCGTTGCCGGTGTGGTCGCTGTGCAGGTGGGAGAACGCCAGGTAGGTCACGTCGGCGGGCGCAATGCCGATCTGCGCGAGCATCTTCGCGACCGAACCCTCGAAACCGCCGCTGACGCCCGCGGCATTCACGCCCTTGGGATAGGCCGGGCTCAGGCCTGTGTCCCACACCAGGATCCCCTTGGGATGGCGGATGACGAAACACGGCGCCACGATGCTGGCGCTCTGGCCGTCGTACTCACCGGTATCGGAGAAAAAGCTCTTGTCCCTGAACTCCAGGTGACCGCAATTGAGCGCATACAGACGGATTTCACCGGAAGCCGGCTCAGCCCCGGCCGCCGCCGACATCGCGACCCAGGCCAGCACGAAGCAGGCGAACAATCCACGGACGACTCCAGCCCACGCGAGCATATGACCCCCTCATTGACGCATCCGCCACCCGGCGTCCGCTATATCCGCATGAATACTTCAATATACTGATTTTAAAGTACTTTGGCGCACGCCAGGCGGGTGCAAGCGACTACACTCGCTCACTTCATGGCGGCACTGGATACATCGAAGCCCTCGAACCGGTTCGACCGGATGGAATGGGCGGGAGCGTTCGGTGATCTCGGCACCCTCATCCCCTTCGTCGTGGCCTATGTCGAGGTCGTGAAGATCAACCCCAGCGGGATCCTGCTGTCGTTCGGCGTGGCGCTCGTGTGTTGCGGACTGTACTACCACACGCCCTTCCCCGTGCAACCCATGAAGGCGATCGGTGCAATCGCGGCCGCTCAGGCGGCGCAGACCGCCACCATCACGGCATCGACGCTTCAGGCCGCCAGCCTCGCCACCGGGCTGATCTGGCTGGTGCTGGGGCTGACCGGGCTTGCCCGGCGCATCGCCGGCCTGGTGCCGCGCCACATCACGACGGGCATCATCCTGGGGCTGGGCATCGGCTTCATGCGCGAGGGCATCAGGCTGATGAGCGACGGCTGGATCATTGCCGTTGTGGGCCTGCTGGGCACGCTGCTGCTGCTGACCAACCGCGTGGTGCCGGCCATGTTCCTGCTGATGGCATATGGCATGACTTGCGGTGCGATACAACATCCGGGGTCGCTGCACGCGCTGCAGGCGGTCCAGCCGGTGCTGCACTGGCCGGCCTTGCTGCCGCAAGCCCTGAGCTGGCACGACCTCATCATCGGTACGACACTGCTGGCTCTGCCGCAGGTGCCATTGACACTCGGCAACTCCGTCATCGCCATCACCGAGGAAAACAACCGTCTGTTTCCCGAGCGGGCCGTCACCGAGAACACCGTTGCCCGCTCCATGGGCATCATGAACCTCGGCGCCGCCGCGCTGGGTGGCGTACCCATGTGTCATGGCGCGGGCGGCATGGCCGGGCATACGACCTTCGGCGCGCGCACCGGCGGTGCGCCGGTCATCCTCGGAACGGTGTTGATCGTGCTGGCGCTGCTCTTCAGCAGCGCCGTCATGGCCGCGTTCGACGTGTTCTCGAGGCCGGTGCTGGGCGTGATCCTGCTTATGACCGGCGCGCAGCTGGCGCTCGGGTCCTGTGATTTCAGCAAGCACAATGGCCAGCGGTTCATCACCCTGGTGGTCGCCGCGTTCTCCATGTGGAACGTGGGGCTGGCCTTGGTCACGGGCCTTGTCCTCGATCGCATCGAGCGGCGCGGCTGGCTGCGGCTGTAGCCGCCACCAGCACGAGTGCGCACGCCACGGGCGCTGCTGGCCACCCGGCAGGCCGCAGCGGGCGGGACCCGCGTTATGCCCGTTCAGTCCCGTGTGCGCCTCCTGTGACGCGGTTCGCAAAAATGCCCGTCCGGCGCCGCCGCCACCCCGCGCCCGATGCGACTGTGACGCAAGCCTCACTCCGGCCGTCGTGAAACAAAGACAGTTCAAATTGCGTCGATTGGCGCGCCGGATGACAGACATCGGGACGGCAGATCATGAATGCACAACCGCTTCAGCAAGCTGCCGTGGCAGCCGCCGCCGGTCGGGTGCGGCGCCTGGAGGCCATCCTGGTGTCCGGGCAGGATGAATTCCTCATCGAGCTGGGACCGGTGCTGGGTGACCGCTACCGCGTCAGTACGGTTGAGAGCCTGGTTGCCGTTGCCGAGCCGGGCGCTGGCGGCACCCCGCTGCTCCTGATCGATGGCGACGGCGTCGGTCCCGAGGCGATCTCGCAGTCGCATGCCCGGCTGCGCGGCAACCCCGCCATCGTCATCACGGCAGACCCGTCCGTCTGGCCGGCTGCGAGCGGCGATATCGTGGCCGTCGTAGCCCGCGCCGCTATAGCCGGTCCGCGCATGACCGAAGCGCTGCGGGCCGCCGAGGCACGCCTGCGAGCCATGGCGACCGGCGCCTCAGCGCCGCAGCCAGCGAAGGCCGGGCCACGCCACGGTGCCAGGCCGCTGCTGCTCATTGCAGCTGCACTGACGGTCGCGGCGCTCACCGCCGCCGGCGGTTGGCTGGTGCACCGGTCGCGGCGGGTCGCCGCCCCTGCGCCACCCGCGGGAGTGCCCGCTGCCCGCAGGGTCCCGGCGATCGCAGCGGCCGCACCCTCGATGACACCCTCCATGGGGACGGCGGCGCCCGCCCCGCAATCGGTGTTCGAACTGCTGTCGGCCGCGCGCGTCGCGCTGCACGACCAGAAGCTCCTGCCGCACGACCCACCCCGCGGCGACAGCGCGGTGGAGCTGTACGCCCAGGTGTTGATCCAGGATCCACGCAATGCGGAAGCCACCGACGGTGTGCGCCGGCTGTTCAGCGCCGGCCGTCCCGTGATCGAGAGCGATATTGCCGCTGGCCGGCTGGATGAGGCGGCCCGGCTGCTGACCGGTTTCCATGCCGCCGGGGCAGATGCCAATGTCCTGCGCCAGCTCGACGCGGCGGTTGCAGCGGCACGCCCGCGCTGGCTCGCCACGCGCGCGCGCGAGGCGATCCGAACCGAGAACCTGCCACTGGCGCGGCAGCTCATCGACCAGCTTGGCGCCAGCGGTGATGCTGGCGCCGTCACCGATCTGAACCGCGACCTCGACGCCAAGAAGACCGAGGTCCAGCTGCGCAGCATGGCAACCGGAGTGCGTGCGGCCATCGCTGCCGGTGCACTGACCGAACCCGCCGGGGACAACGCACTGTCGCAGTTGCAGGCAATGCGGAACGTGAACCGCAGCCATCCCCTGACGCTCGCCGCCCAGCATGACCTGCAGGTGGCCCTGCTGGCGCGCAGCCAGGATGCCGCGCACCAGGGACAGTTCGACGCGGCACAGCGCGCGCTGGCAGCGGCGGCGGACATCGCACCTGCGCCCGAGGTCACTGCCGCCAAGCGCGAACTGCAAGCCGACATGAACCAGGCCGCACAGCGCGCGGCGGCCGCCGCCAG
>DAIDKA010000173.1 GCA_027451085.1 Gammaproteobacteria bacterium | reverse complement strand
AACCTGCTGGCGGCGCTGATCGACAACCATGTCTACCACGGCAATCAGCTGGGCATCGACGTGCGTCGTGTCACCTGGAAGCGTGTGGTTGATTGCAATGACCGCTCGCTGCGCGACATCACGGTGGGCCTGGGCGGCCCCGGCAACGGCTACCCGCGCCAGGATGGCTTCGACATCGTCGTCGCCTCCGAGGTCATGGCGATCTTCTGCCTCGCCACGAGCCTGCGTGACCTGAAAGAGCGGCTGGGCAACATCGTCGTCGCCTACACGACCGACAAGAAGCCGGTCCGCGCCCGCGATCTCAACGCCCAGGGTTCGATGGCCGCGCTGCTGCGCGACGCCATCGCCCCGAACCTGGTGCAGACGCTGGAGAACAACCCGGCGTTCATCCATGGCGGCCCGTTCGCGAACATCGCTCACGGCTGCAACTCCGTGATGGCCACCCAGACCGCCCTGCGCCTGGCTGACTACGTGGTGACCGAGGCCGGCTTCGGCGCCGACCTGGGCGCGGAGAAATTCGTCGACATCAAGTGCCGCAAGGCGGGGCTGAAGCCGGCGGCGGCGGTGATCGTCGCCACCGTGCGCGCGCTCAAATACCACGGCGGCGTTGAAGTCGCGGACGTGGGCAAGGAAAACATCGCGGCGCTGGAGAAGGGCATCGTCAACCTCGAGCGCCACATCGAGAACGTGCGCAACCACTACGGCCTGCCCTGCCTGGTGGCGATCAACCACCGCAGCGAGGACACCGATGCGGAGATCAAGGTCCTGATCGAGCGCGCCGCGGGCAAGGGCGCCAAGGTCATCCTGGGCCGCCACTTCGCCGAAGGCGGCAAGGGCGCCGAGGAGATCGCGCACGAGGTCGTGAAGCTCGCCGACGGCCCGAACAACTTCAGGTTCGTGTACGAGGATTCGACCCCGCTGTGGGACAAGATGAAGGCCGTCGCCACCAAGATCTACGGCGCCGCCGACATCACCGCGGACTCCAAGGTCCGCGCCCAGATCAAGGAGCTGCAGGACGGCGGCTACGGCGAGTACCCGGTCTGCGTGGCGAAGACGCAGTACTCGTTCTCCACCGATCCGAAGCTGCGGGGCGCCCCGTCGGGCCATGTGGTGAACATCCGCGAGGTACGTCTGGCCGCCGGCGCGCAGTTCATCGTCATGATCTGCGGCGACGTCATGACCATGCCGGGCCTGCCGAAGGTGCCTTCGTCGAACAACATCGACGTGGACGACAACGGCAAGATCATCGGTCTGTTCTAGTCCTCTGGCGGAAAGTCGCCTGCGGCGCTTTCCGCTTCGGTGGAACAGCCGTCAAAAAACGTGGTTTTTGACGGCTGTTGGCTGACCTGGGTTGCGGGGCGCCGTCAGCCGGCGATGTCCCGCAGCAGCGCCTCGAATTCCAGCACCGGGACCGGCCGGCCGAAGAAGTACCCCTGCACTTCATCGCATCCGTGCTGCTGCAGGAACCGCAGCTGCTGCTCGGTCTCCACCCCTTCGGCCAGGATCTTGAGATCGAGGTTGCGCCCGAGGGTGATGATGGTGCGCACGATGGCCGCGTCATCCTTGTCCGTCGCCACCTGCTCGATGAAGGAGCGGTCCACCTTCAGCCGGTCCACCGGCAGACGTTTGAGCGAGCTCAGGCTGGAATAGCCGGTGCCGAAGTCGTCGATCGCAACCTGCACCCCGAGGCGTTTGAGTTCCGCGAGCATCGACACCAGTTCCGGGGCGTCGTGCATGACGCTCTCGGTGAGTTCGAGCTCCAGATATCGTGGTTCAAGCCCGGTGGCCTGCAGGATATCGGCGATGGTGGGCACGAAGTTGGCCATGCGGAACTGCCGCGCGGAGACGTTCACGGACACCACCATCGGCGGCAGCCCCATGGTCTGCCAGGCCTTGTTGCGCGCGCAGGCCGACTGCAGCACCCAGCGGCCGATGGGATTGATGAGTCCGGTGTCCTCGGCCACCGGAATGAAACGCTGTGGCAGCGTCACCGGCTCGCCCGGGACGCACAGGCGCAGCAGAGCTTCGGCGCCCATCATCCGGCCGGTCACAAGGTCGATCCGCGGCTGGTAGTACAGCTGGAACTGATCGTGCTCCAGCGCCCGGCGCAGCCTGGCTTCCACCTCCAGCCGCTCGGTCATCACGCAGTTCAGTTCAGTGGTGAAGAACTGGAAGGTGTTGCGCCCGCAGTCCTTGGCGCGGTACATCGCGGTATCCGCGTGCTTCAGCAGCGTCTGGGCATCCCTTCCGTCTTCGGGGTAGACCGCCACTCCGATGCTGCAGGTGACCTGGAACTCACCGTGTTCGGTCCTCCACGGTTCGGTGATGGTCGCGAGGATGCGTTCCAGCAGCATCCGGCGGGCGTCCGGTCCGGCGGGTCGCGCCAGCAGCACGAACTCGTCGCCGCCCAGCCGCGCCACGGTGTCGCCTTCCTGCACGCAGGACTTCAGACGCCCGGCCATGGTTGCCAGCAGACGGTCGCCGACCTGGTGACCCAGGCTGTCGTTGATGAACTTGAAGCGGTCGAGATCTATGAAGACCACGCTCAGCCCGTTGCCGTCGCCGGCCGCGGCCAGGATGGCCCGGCTCAGGCAGTCCTGCAGCAATGCCCGGTTCGCCAGGCCGGTGAGTGTGTCGAAATTGGCCTGTTGCTCGATGCGGGACTGGTACAGCCGGCGGTCGGTGATGTCCTCCACCGTGCCTTCATAGCCTTGCAGCACACCGTGCTCGTCCACGATCGCGCGGGCGTTCTCGGAGATCCAGATGACCTCCCCGTTCTTGCGATAGACCTGTGATTCGAAGCCGGACACGGAGCCGTGGGCGGTGATGATGCGCATGAATTCCACGCGCCGCCCCGGGTCCACGTACAGCTGGCTGCCGATGTTGTGCAGCGTGGCTATCAGTTCTGCAGGCGACTCGAAACCATAGATGTTGGCCAGGGCGGGGTTGGCGCCCAGGTAGCGCCCGTCCCTGGTGGTGCGGAAGATGCCTTCCAGGGCGTTGTCGAACAGGCCGCGATAGCGCCGCTCGGCCTCACGCAACTCCTGCTCGGTCTCCTTGCGCCGGGTGATGTCGTGGATGATGCCTTCGATCGCCAGCACCCGGCCGCGGCTGTCGTATACGCCCACGCCGCGGTCCCACACCCAGCGGACGCCGCCGTCGGCATGCAGGAGGCGGTACTCGAGGTCGAAAGTCCGGCGCTCATCAACGGCGTTGCGGACGGCTTCCTGCACCCACAGCTGATCCTCCGGATGCTTGAGCGATTCCCAGGACACGCGCCGATCCCGCACCAGATCCGCCGGGTCATGGCCCGTGACCTTCACGCTGCCCTGGCTTGCGAACTCCATGGTGGAGTGCTGGTTGCCCCGGCAGCGATAGACGATGCCTTCGAGATTGGCGAACAGCGTGCGCAGCATGCGCAGGTAGTCCTGCTCGCCCATGGGTGCATCGCGGCCGCCGGCTGGCTCCGTTCCGGTCCGCGACTGACTGCCACCGGCCGCGCCCGGGACAGTGAAGTGGCCGGTGCTGCCAACATCAGGGAGGTCCAGTTTCGAGGCCGGCTTGCTG
>DAIDKA010000172.1 GCA_027451085.1 Gammaproteobacteria bacterium | reverse complement strand
CAGACGCCGGCGATGACCTGGCCTTCGTGGATGCGATAGAAGGGCCGTGGACCGATGCGACCGGCTGCGTCTGTTGCATCCACCCGGTCGGTTGCGGTTGATCCTCCGGGGTCGGCGCTGTCCGTGGCGGTTTGCGCACTGTCGGCGCCACCCTCCACCGGCCCATCTCCGTCAGGATGCCCGCCATCTCGTCCGTGGTGACCACGTTCTTGTGCGCACCGAGGTGGCGGTTGCACTTGTCGGCGATGGCCTGTTCCAGGTCGGAGAGGATTTCGGCGCGGTCCGGGTTGGCTGCCAGCCGTCGTTCGGCGACCCCGAGGTATTCGTCCAGCTGCTCGTGGGCCGCCGTTTCGAGCTGGTAGGCGGTGCCATTCAGGCTGACGGTGATGACGGTGCGCATGGCTGTTCCCCCATGTCTTGCAGGGTCTGGTTGATGAGCTGCCAGTACTGCGCGAGCCGGGCAAGCTCGCTGCGGCCATCGGCGGTGAGCACGTAGTATTTGCGGGGCGGTCCGGCCTCGGACTCCTTCCACTCGTAATCGACGAGGCCTTCACGCCGCAGGCGTGAGAGCAGCGGGTACAGCGTGCCTTCCTGGGTGGCGAACTCGGTGTCCGCCAGCTTCTTGAGGATGTCGGCGACATACACGCGCTCGGCGGCGATCAGCTTGAGGATCACGAACTCAAGCAGGCCCTTGCGGATCGCGGTGAATTTGTCGGTGACGGCCACGGCGCGCCTTTTTATGGTCTGCTACCTTTTTATTACAAGGTAGCTGGTTATGCAAGACCTAACTGCGGCAGGGCCTGAAATCTTCAGAGTTCTTTGGCGGCCTCGATGAACAACGAGCGCAGCCAGGCGTGGCCCGGGTCCGGCTCATTGCGCTTGTGCCAGAGGAGGATTTCCTGACCGTCCAGCGTGTCGAAGGGCAGGGCATAGGTTTTCAGGGGCACCAGCGGCGCCACGAGCTTCGCCACGCGCTCCGGCACCGTGGCCGCGAACGGTGAGCCGGGCAACATGAACAGCATCTCCAGCAGGCTCTGCGTGCTGGCGCGTACGTTCAGGTCCATGCCCATGAGCCGCCGCACGTGTTCCTCCACCGGCGCGGTGTGGCCGTTGGGGCGGGCGACGATGTGCGCCAGGGACTGGTAGTCCTCCAGGGTGAGGTTCCTGCCCTGGAACGGGTGATCCTTGGACATGACGCAGACCCAGCGCGCCGGGCGCAGTGTCTGGGTGCGCAGCGTGTCCGGAAATACCTTGAGTCCGTACAGGCGCATGATATCCAGCGAGATCGCCAGGTCCGCATCGCCGTAAGTCAGCCGGGTGAGGCTGTTCTGGGAGATCTGCTCGATGTGGCACTGGACCTGGGGGGCTTCCCGCGCCACGCGGTTAAGCACCTTGGGCACCAGTTCCGGCACCGCTTCGTCCGTGGCGATGACGGTAAAGGTCCGGCGCACCGTGGCCGGATCGAAGCTGGGCTGGGTGCCCAAGGTGGCCTGCACCTTCAGCAGCGCCTCGCGCACCGGCTCCACCAGTGACAGGCCGCGCGGAGTCAGCTCCATTTCGCGGCCCACCCGCACCAGCAGCTGGTCGCCGAAATAGTCGCGCAGCTTTTGCAGCGCCGCGCTCATGGCCGGTTGCGACAGGTACACGCGCTCGGCCGCCCGCGTGACGTTTTTTTCGTGCAGGAGCGCATCGAGCGCGATCAGCAGGTTCAGGTCAAAACGATTCAGCTGCATGGGACTCGTTGATAAGTTCTTGAGTTGTCACCGCTGGGAGTCAGGAGTGCATCCGGGGGGCAAATGGGCCGAATCCATAAAAGTGATTGCCCAGAATACACCCAGCCGCTAACTTGCCCGCCCACAATGGTATCCCGGATGGATGTATATTTGCCGGCCCGTCGGACCGCCCGTCCGGGGGCACGGTAATGGCCGCGGGGCCCGGAGCGGTTCCGGAGTCCTATGGCGTCGAAGTCGCCGTGGATCGCTGGGTGCAGGGGCAGAGCTCCCGCGCCCTGGACCGGGTGGCCGAAGAGCTCCCCGTGGCCCTGATGTACAACGGTGAGCCGCATGTCGTGATGCTGGCCACTCCGCGCAACCTGGACGACCTCGGCTACGGCTTTTCCCTGAGCGAAGAACTGGTCGCGGGCATGGATGAAATCCGGGGTGTCGAGGTCGAGGTGGGGCCGGAATCCGCCGAGGTGCGGATCGCCATCGCCTGGGATCGGTTCCCGCAGCTGCTGCGCCGGCGGCGCAATCTCACCGGCCGTACCGGCTGCGGGCTGTGCGGCACCGAGACCCTGGAGCAGGCGGTGCGCGCGACACCCCAGGTGGGTCCGGGGCCGCGGGTGGATGTGGCGCAGCTGCACGCCGCGATCGAGGAACTCTCCACCCGCCAGCCGCTCAACGCCAGCACTGGCAGCGTGCATGCCGCCGCCTGGGTGGTGCCCGGGCAGGGCATTGCGCTGGTGCGTGAAGACGTCGGCCGGCACAACGCCCTGGACAAGGCCATCGGCGCCCTGAAGCGGGCCGGGACAGACCTCGGCGCCGGCTTCATGCTGGTGACCAGCCGGGCCAGCTACGAGATGGTGCAGAAGACCGCATCCTCGGGCATCAGTTTCCTGGCGGCGCTGTCGGCGCCCACATCGTTCGCGGTCAGGCATGCCGAACGCTGCGGCCTGACCCTGGTCGCTTTCGCGCGTCGTGAGCGGCACGTGGTGTATGCCCACGGCCGGCGCCTGACGTAAGATAACCGGTTCACACAGAGGATCTGCTACATGACACTGTCCGCCGCCGAACTCGCCGCCCTGAAGCAGCGTGTTTCTGAATTCGCCCGCAACACCTCCACCGAGATTTCCGCCGCCGACGAGAAGCTGCTGGACGAACTGGCCGGGGTGCTGCCCAAGGGCATGACGGTCTATGTCGCCCACACCGGCAAGGAAGTCGAGCTGCCGGACGTGATCCGCATCGCCACCAAGGTGCAGAAGCTGGGCTACCGCGCGAGCCCCCATATCGCCGCCCGCCGCCAGCGCAGCGAGCAGGAGCTGCGCGACAACCTGAAAGTGGCCGTCGATGCGGGCGTCGAGCAGGTGCTGCTGATCGCCGGTGACCTCAACCCTCCGGCGGGTCCTTTCGACAGCTCCATGGCGGTGCTGGAGAGCGGCGCGATCATTGAGTCGGGCATCGAGTACGCCGGGGTCGCGGGCCATCCGGAAGGCAACCCGAACTGTCCCGACGACATGCTGTGGAAGGCGCTCGCCTTCAAGCAGGACTACATGAAGCGCACCGGTCTCAAGATCCATGTGGCCACCCAGTTCAGCTTCAATCCCAAGGCGGTGGCCGAGTGGGACGCCCAGCTGCAGGCCCACGGCATCGACCTGCCCGTGCACATGGGGATCGCCGGTCCCACCCCGCTCGCCAAGCTGCTGAAGTACGCGGCGTTCTGCGGCATCGGCGCCTCCGCGGGCGCGCTGTTCAAGAACCTCGGCAACTTCACCAAGATGGCCACCGGCATGGCCATGACCCCGGACGAAATGCTGCTCGCCCTGATCAATAACGGCGCGGGCAGGGCCCCCAGCCGCATCGTGCAGCCGCATTACTTCGCCTTCGGCGGCACCATGATCACCGCCCAGTGGCTCAAGGACCTGGTGGAAGGCAACTTCGAGCTGGACCCGTCTGGCACCAAGTTCCTCGCCAAGGCCTGAAGCTGATGAGTCAGGGTGGTGTGGCCGAGGACGGCCAGGCGAAGGGCGCCGCGCTGATCTGCGGCTCGATGGCGTTCGACAGCATCATGGTCTTCAGCGGGCGGTTCAAGGACCAGATCCTGCCGGACAAGATCCACATGCTGAACGTGTCGTTCCTCGTGCCGCAGCTGCGGCGCGAGTACGGCGGCTGCGCCGGCAACATCGCCTACAACCTGCGGTTGCTGGGTGACACCGGCTACGCCATGGCCACCGTGGGCCGGGACTTCGCGCCGTATGCCCAGTGGATGCGCGATACAGGCGTGCCCGGCGACCACATCAAGATCATCGACAGCGCGCACACCGCCCAGGCCTTCATCACCACCGACCTGGACGACAACCAGATCACGGCCTTCCACCCGGGCGCCATGCAGCAGTCCCACCTGAACGAGGTGGGCCAGGTTCTGAACAACACCCGTGGGATTGCCCTGGGCATCGTCTCCCCGGATGGCCGTGACGGCATGATCCAGCACGCAGCCCAGTTCGCCGCCGCCGGCATTCCGTTCATCTTTGATCCCGGCCAGGGTCTGCCCATGTTCGACGGAGCCGACCTGCGGCTGTTCATCGAGCAGGCCACCTGGGTCACGGTGAACGAATACGAGTGGCAGATGCTGCAGCAGCGCACCGGCTGGTCGGCCGCCGACATCGTGCGGCACGTGCAGGCGCTGATCGTCACCCGCGGGGCTGATGGCTCGACCATCTACACCCCGCAAGGGGAGCTCGCCATTCCGCCGGCCAAGCCTGCGGCAGTGGTCGATCCCACCGGCTGCGGCGACGCCTACCGCGCCGGCCTCATCCATGGTCTGCTGCACGGCAGGGACTGGGCGGTCACAGGCCGCATCGCCTCGCTGATGGGTGCCATCAAGATCGCCCACAAGGGCACCCAGAACCATCGCTTTACCGTGACGCAGTTCAAGGCGGCCTTCGCGGCAGCCTTCCCGGATCACGCCGGCGCACTGTAGTATCGCAGGCTTCAACCCTTTGCAGGACGGACCGAGCGCTTTCATGCCCAACAACTATCTGTTCACGTCGGAATCGGTTTCAGAAGGTCATCCGGACAAGATCGCGGACCAGATCAGCGATGCGGTGCTGGACGCCATCATCGCCCAGGACAAGCGCGCCCGCGTGGCCTGCGAGACGCTGATCAAGACCGGCGTGGTCATCGTAGCGGGCGAGGTCACCACCTCCGCCTGGGTGGATGTGGAGGCCCTGGTCCGCAGGGCCGTGCTCGACATCGGCTACAACTCCTCCGACATGGGTTTTGACGGCGCCAGATGCGGCGTGCTCAATGTCATCGGCAAGCAGTCCCCCGACATCGCCCAGGGCGTGGACCGCAAGGACCCGCGCAAGCAGGGTG
>DAIDKA010000171.1 GCA_027451085.1 Gammaproteobacteria bacterium | reverse complement strand
ATGGCGGCGTTGCGCAGCTTCTGGTACTCCACGTCGGTGAGCGTCTGGGCCGGGGCCACGGTGATGGAGTCGCCCGTGTGCACGCCCATCGGATCGAGGTTCTCGATGGAACAGATGATGATGCAGTTGTCCTTGCGATCGCGGACGACCTCCATCTCGTATTCCTTCCAGCCGATCACCGCCTCCTCGAGCAGCACCTCGGAGGTCGGTGAGGCATCGAGACCGCGCGCGACGATGGTCTCGAACTCCTCGCGGTTGTAGGCGATGCCGCCGCCGCTGCCGCCCAGGGTGAAGGACGGGCGGATGACCACGGGATAGCCCAGTTCGCCGATGACGGCGCCGGCATCCTCCAGGGTGCGGGCGATGAAGGACCGGGGGACCTCGAGGCCGATCTCGCGCATCGCGTTGCGGAACAGCTCACGGTCCTCGGCCATGTCGATGGCGGCGCGCGAGGCGGCGATCATCTCGACGCCGTATTTCTCAAGCACGCCCTCATCCACGAGGTCCATCGCCGTGTTGAGCGCGGTCTGGCCGCCCATCGTGGGCAGCAGCGCATCCGGACGCTCCTTCTCGATGATGCGCGCCACCGTGCGCCAGTTCACCGGCTCGATGTAGATGGCGTCCGCCATCTCCGGGTCGGTCATGATGGTGGCCGGATTGGAGTTCACCAGGATGACCCGGTAGCCCTCCTCGCGCAGCGCCTTGCAGGCCTGTGCGCCGGAATAGTCGAACTCGCACGCCTGCCCGATGACGATCGGGCCGGCGCCGATGATCAGCACGCTCTTGATGTCTGTACGCTTGGGCAAACCCTTCTCTCCGCTGCGTATCTGCTGCTTGTGGTGGACTTCAGCCCGACGCCTGTTTCAGACGCTGCTGCAACCGTTTGAGCATCAGGTGGTTGAACTTCTCGAACAGGGGCTTGACGTCGTGCGGACCGGGGCTCGCCTCCGGATGCCCCTGGAAGCTGAACACCGGACGGTCGGTGAATTCCAGGCCCTGCAAGGTGCCGTCGAACAGCGAGCGATGGGTCGCCCTGACGTTCGCCGGCAGCGTGGTCTCATCCACGGCGAAACCGTGGTTCTGGCTGGTGATCATGACTCGGCCCGTGTCCAGGTCCTGCACCGGATGGTTGGCCCCGTGGTGGCCGAACTTCATCTTGATGGTGCGGCCACCGGCTGCAAGGCCGAGGATCTGGTGCCCCAGGCAGATGCCGAACACCGGGATGCCCGTCTCGAGGAATTCCCTCGCCGCCTCGATGGCGTAGTCGCAAGGCTCGGGGTCGCCGGGGCCGTTGGACAGGAAGATGCCGTCCGGCTGTAGTTCCAGGACTTCCTTCGCAGGGGTCTGGGCCGGGACCACTGTCATGCGGCAGCCGAAATCGGCCATCAGGCGCAGGATGTTGCGCTTGACGCCGAAGTCGTAGGCCACCACATGCAGGCGCTGGTGTGCACGGATGGACTGGCGGCCGGAGTCCTGCCACACGCTGCCTTCGTTCCATTGGAAGGGTTTCTTGGTGGATACCACCTTTGCGAGGTCCAGCCCCAACAGACCCGGGAATCTGCGGGCCAGCGCAATGGCCGCCTGCTCGTCCACCTCGCCGGTCATGATGCAGCCGGACTGCGCGCCTTTTTCCCTCAACAACCGGGTCAGGCGGCGGGTGTCGATGCCGGCGATCGCGGCGACCTTGCCGCGTTCGAGGAATTCGGACAACGACTCCACCGCGCGCCAGTTGGAACGCAGCAGGGGCAGGTCACGGATCACAAGACCGGCGGCATGGATCTGCGAGGACTCCATGTCCTCCGCATTGGCGCCGGTGTTGCCGATATGGGGATAAGTGAGCGTCACAATCTGCCGCGCGTAGGACGGATCAGTCAGGATTTCCTGATAACCCGTCAGGGCAGTATTGAAGACGACCTCACCGGTGGTGTTGCTCAGGGCTCCGATGGACTGGCCGCGGAAGATCGAACCGTCCGCCAACGCCAGCACCGCTGGAAGATGTGTCATGGTGCTTTTGCGCGCGTACTGCAGATAAACAAAGCGGGAGGAGATCCTAGAACATCCTCCCGCCTTGCATGGACTAACCCTTGCGGATTAGAGCTAAATTTTAAGGGCCGACCCCCGGTGTGTCCATGCACCGGGGAAAATATTTCCGCCCTTTTTTTGTTCAAATCGTAACCCATTGTCCTTAAAGGATAATATCTCTCATGTGATACTGACCTGAGGCTCGGCCGCAAAGCCAGGCGGCGGCAGCGAGCGCACCCCTGGCAAATACGTTCCGGTCCGTGGCGCGGTGCATCAATTGCACCTGCTCCCCGCTACCGGCGAAGACCACGGTGTGGTCACCGACAATATCTCCGCCCCTTACGACGGCAAAGCCGATGTCTCCGCTGCGCCGGGCGCCATTGCGGTCGGTGACGGCCACCTCGCCGAAATTCTGGCCGCGTCCCTGCGCAGCGGCGCGGCCCAGCGCCAGCGCAGTACCAGAGGGCGCATCCTTTTTCCTCCGGTGATGCGCCTCGACGATCTCGATGTCGAAGTCGTCCGGCAGCGCTTGCGACGCACGCTTCACCAGTTCCAGCAGCAAAGTGACACCCAGGCTGGTGTTGGGGGCGACCAGCAGCGCGATGTGGCGTGCCGCCCGCTCAATATCTGCGGCCAGTTCCGTCCCCAGGCCCGTGGTGCCGATCAGCAGCGGCCTGGCCGCAGCCACGCAAGCGGCCAGGTTGGCCGCTGCGGCGGCGGGACTGGAAAAGTCCACCGCCACGTCGCACTCGGCCAGCGCCGCGGCAAGATCCGCCCGCAGCGGTACATCGATGCGGCCGATGCCGGCAAGTTCACCTGCGTCTCGGCCCAGGTCGGCGCTGCCCGCGGACACCACCGCACCGCAAATGCGGACATCCGGACGCTCCGCGGCCACGCGCACGATGGCGCGGCCCATGCGCCCGGAAGCACCGATCATCAGCACCCGGGCCTGCGCGCCTGCGCCGCGCGTGCTCATGCGCTGCGGCCTCCTGAGAAGAAGTTCTTCACCCCGTCCAGAAAACCCTTCTGGCGCGGTGCGTGCGTGCCGCTGTCCCCGCGCAGCGAAACGTCCAGTTTCCTGATCAGGTCACGCTGCTCGGCAGACAGGTTCACGGGCGTCTCGATCACCACCCGGCAGAACAGGTCACCGCGGGCGCCACCACGAACCGGCTTCACCCCCTTGTCCCGCAGGCGGAACACCCGGCCCGACTGAGTCTCAGCCGGGATCCTGATGGTCACGTCGCCGTCGAGCGTGGGGACTTCCAGCGTACCGCCCAGGGCGGCCGTGGCAAAGCCGATGGGCACTTCGCACGACAGATGCTCACCTTCGCGCTCGAAGATCTCGTGCTGGCGCACCTGCACTTCCACGTACAGGTCCCCGGGCGGCCCACCGTTGCGGCCGGCCTCACCCTCGCCGCTCAACCGGATGCGATCCCCGGTGTCCACGCCGGGCGGCACCTTCACCGACAGCTTTTTCGACTTGCGTACGCGCCCCTGTCCGAGGCAGGAATCGCAGGGATTCTTGACGATCGTGCCGGTGCCGCGGCAGCGCGGGCAGGCCTGCTGCAGCTGGAAAAAGCCCTGGGTTACACGCACCTGTCCGTTGCCGCCGCAGGTCTCGCATTTCACCGGCGTACTGCCCTTGGCGGCGCCGCTGCCATGGCAGGTCTCGCATTGCGCGAGCGAGGGCATGTGGATCTCGACCGTATGTCCGAACACCGCCTCGCGCAGGTCGAGATCGAGTTCATAGCGCAGGTCGGATCCGCGGAACACCTGCGAGCGGCCACCGCGGCCACCGCCGAAAATATCGCCGAAAACATCGCCGAAAATGTCCGAGAAGGCATCGGCGCCGGAGCGCCCGCCCCGGCCTGCCGCCGCCAGACCTTCGTGGCCGTACTGGTCGTAGGTCTGGCGCTTCTGCGCATCCATCAGGACCTCGTACGCCTCCTTGCACTCCTTGAAACGCTCCTCGGCCTCGTGGTCGCCGGGATTGCGATCGGGGTGGTACTTCATCGCCAGCCGCCGATAAGCCTTCTTGATGTCGGCTTCGGTGGCGGCGCGAGGTACATCCAGTACCTTGTAGTAATCAGCTTT
>DAIDKA010000170.1 GCA_027451085.1 Gammaproteobacteria bacterium | reverse complement strand
GCCTCTCCCTGTGCGCTGGTTGCCCTGGGCCTGTCCATGGCCGCTGAACGCGGACAGTCCGCGCCGGATGTCGGTCTGACGGCCATCCTGGTCGGCTGCAAGCTGGTACTGCAGCCGGCGGTGACCTGGGCGCTTGCAGCGAGCTTCGGTCTGTCGCCATCCCTGACCCGGGCCGCGGTGCTGCTCGCTGCCCTGCCAACCGGGACAGGACCTTTCATGCTGGCGGAATTCTACGGTCGTGAAGTCGGCATCACCTCCAGGGTCGTGCTGGTTTCCACCGTCGTGTCGGTCCTGACCATCAGCGGGTATCTTGCGTTTTCGTAGGCGCCCGGGTCATCCAGGCCGCGTTGGTGTCGGGGTGTGCCGGCAGTGGCGCCGGGTGGCGGCGAGATTCGAACTCACGGCAGGATTGCTGCCTCGCCGGTTTTCAGGACCGGCCGGGTAAATTCCAACTTGTTGATTTATAACAAATATGATTTATATGTTTCAAGGTGCCTGTACAAGCTTGAACTGAGTTCTGGACACCTGCGCGGCCGCTTACCAAAATGCGGCACCTTGGGGAGAGGTGGCCGAGCGGTTTAAGGCACTTGTCTTGAAAACAAGCGACCCTTTACGGGGTCCGTGGGTTCGAATCCCACCCTCTCCGCCAACCCGCAAATGAAGGCGGCCCCGTTGCGGCCGTTTTCATTTGCCCCGTTGGCGCAAGGCCGTGGGAGGCCGACCGCAGGCAGGCCCCACCCCACCGCCTCCCGGGAACCATTACTTGATGACCTGCTCCTGCGTTTCACACGCCCGCCGAACAGCTGCTTGTGCGTACCGGCGCATTTCTGCAACCCGCCCGCAATAAAGCCATCAGATAACCAAATATGCTTTACTGTGACCAGGAGTGCATCATGCCCATCGTACGTGAGCTCATACAGGCCGGCTGTCTTGCGGTGCTATGCGCAGTCGCCGCGTACGAAGCGCTGGCCGTGGCGGCACTGCTGTGGTGGCGGTGGCGGGCAGTACCCAAGGACCCCGCCCTGGACAAACCCGTGTCCGTGCTCAAGCCATTGTGCGGCACCGAACCCGGACTGTATGACCAGCTGCGTTCGTTCTGCGTGCAGGATCATCCCGAGTATGAAATTGTCTTCGGCATCCGTGATCCCGCGGACCCGGCCCGGCTGACGGTGGAGCGGCTGGCGGCGGAGTTTCCGCATCTGCCCATCACGCTGGTCAGCGATCCACAGCAGTATGGCAACAACCTCAAGGTCAGCAACCTGATCAACATGCTGCGTCATGCGCGGCACGCGATACTGGTGATCTCGGACAGCGACGCCAAGGTGGGCCCCGACTACCTGACCCAGGTCACTGCCGCGCTGCAGGATCCCCGCGTGGGTCTCGTGACCTCGCTTTACCGGGCCGTTTCCACTCCGGATATCTGGTCACGGCTGGCCGCCATGTACATCAACGAGTGGTACATGCCCAGCGTGCTGCTCGCACGGATGTTCGGTCACCAGGGTTATGTGTCGGGACAGACCATCTGCCTGCGACGCAAAACCCTCGAGGACAGCGGCGGCCTGGAGATGCTCACGGACCATCTGGCCGAGGACCACCGCTTCGGAGAGCGCGTACAGCAACTGGGGCTGAGGATCGTCATCTCGCCCTACCCTGTGACCTGCATGCAGCATGAAGCCTCGCTCCGGTCACTTTTCCAGCACGAACTGCGATGGTTGCGGACTCTGCACACCCTCGCGCCGCACGGCTTCCGCTGGCTGTTCGTGACGTTCTGCCTGCCAGTGGCTCTGGCTGCGCTGCTGCCGGCCTGTCTCACCGCACACGGCACGAGAGCCTCCACGAGTTCCCTGACCCTGTTTGCCGTCATCGTCGCAGCCAGGCTTGTACTGTACTGCCAGCATCGTCCGAGCCACCTGCGCGAACAGCTGGCCGACCTGTGGCTGGTGCCGATCCGTGATGTGCTCCTGGTCTGGGAATGGGCGGCCGCCTTCGCCAATGGCAGGGTGGTCTGGCGGGGGCGCGAGTTCCAGGTCGACCGCCGCGGTGTGCTCCACAGCATCCCTGCCGCTGCTCCCCCTGATCAGCTGCCACCTCCCGCACGGAGCACCTGACGAGTTGAAGCTTGCGACCTACGCCGGCGGCTTGCTCGGCCTGATCCTGCTGATAGGCCTGGGGTTGCATGCCGACCTCGGCGCCATGCTGCGGGCACTGCGCCTGGCGGGCTGGCCGCTTCTGGTCCTCATTCCCTGGCGTCTCATCTTCATGGTGCTGTATGCGCTGGGCTGGCGGGTGCTGCTTGTGCATCACGACACGCAACGCCGCGCAGGCCTGCCTTATCTCACCTGGGTCACCGCCGTGCGCGAGGCAGCGGATCGTCTTCTGCCCCTGCCCACCATCGGCGGGGGACTGCTCGGGCTGAGGCTGCTGAGCTGGCGCGGCCTGGTTGCGGCCGCGGTGGGCGCAAGCATCCTGGCCGAAATGGTCATGACCGTCGCCGCCTCCTATGTCTTTGCCGGCATCAGCATGTACCTGCTGTTCGAGAGTCGCTCCGTGGGTGGGGCAAGCCACAGGGTCGCCACGCTGTTTGCCCTGTCGCTGGTCGTGCCCATCGGTACCTTTGTGTTGCTGCGCTCCGGGGCGGTGCTCACCCCGCTCGGCCGTCTCCTGGGCAAGGGCTTCTCGGGTCTGGCCGAGGGAGCCGGGCGCCTGGATGAGCAGCTGCGGATCCTGCTGCGCGCTACCCCGCGCCTGGCGGCGTCTGCTGGACTGCAACTGCTGGCCATGGCAACCGGCTCATTTGAAGTCTGGCTGGCCCTGCGGCTGTTCGGCCGCCCCGTAGCCCTGGCGGACGCTGTCATCATGGAAGGCCTGCTGCAGGCGGTTCGCAGCGTGGCGTTCTTCGTGCCCGCAAATCTGGGGACGCAGGAAGGCGGGTTGATCCTGGTCGGGCACGCGCTCGGCATCAGTCCCGAACTGGCGCTCGCGGTCTCGATGGTCAAGCGCATCCGCGAGGTCGCCTGGGGTGTGCCGGCGCTGCTGTCCTGGCAGTACCTCGAAGGCCGCCGCGCACGCGCATTGAACCCGCGGCCCTAAGGTTTGCGCGGTTCAGGCTCCGCCGGTGTACCCGCCCTGGAAGGTGGAGTACACCTTGTCCTGGGTGGTGATGAATTCCAGCAGCGCCGGCCTGCCTTCCTTGGTTGCCTGGATGCCGCGCTTCAGCGCCGCGATGATCTCCCCCGGCTCTGTGACGCGCTCGCCGTAACCGCCCAGGGCCCGGGCGAACTCGCTGTAATTGCCGGAGATGTCCGTGGAGCGGAACTTCTCCTTGGAGGTCTTCATCAGCTTGAATTCCATGGCCATCGAGAAGTTGTTGAACAGGATGGACAGGATCGGGATGTCGGCGCGCACGCAGGTCTCGAAGTCCATGCCTGTCATGCCGATGGCTGCATCACCCCAGAAGTTCACGCACACCTTGTCGGGATTGGCGATCTTGGCGCCCATGGCGAGCGCCAGGCCGTAGCCCAGGTGCGTGGACTTGCCCCAGCCGATGTAGGACAGCGGGGTAACGGACTTCCAGAACGGCGACAGCTCATCGCGCGGGCTGCCGGCATCGTGCGTGACGATGGTGTTGGCGACGTCCGTGGTGTGCAGGAAGTCCCAGATCACCCGGTAGGGCTGCATGGGCTTCTCGTTGCTGGTCAGGCGCGGCATCCACTCCTTCCACCACGGCTCGTTCAGTTCCTTGATGCGCGCAGCCACCGCCGGCGTCAGGCCGCGGGGCTGCTTCAGGCGGTCCTTCAGGGCCTCGTACAGCATGCCGAGCGCAAGCTTGGAATCACCCACCAGTGCGTGGTCGGCCGGGATGTTCTTGTCGATATCCATCGGCTCGTTGGTGTTGTGGATGAAGGACTTGCCCCTGGTGGGGAACTTGATGCCGAAGCTGGTGGCCGAGAAGCTGGCGCCGGCGCCGAACACCACGTCCGACTCGGCAACGTAGGCTGCAACAGCGCGCGGCATCGCGACACCACCCGAGCCCAGCGACAGCGCATGGGTTTCCGGGAAGGAACTCTTGCCTTCGAGGCTGGTGGTCACCGGGGCTTCCAGCAGTTCGGCGACGGCCTTCAGTTCATCCCAGGCCTTGGCATAGTGCACCCCTTGGCCGGCGTAGATCAGCGGCGTCTTCGCCTTGATCAGCGCGTCGGCCGCGGCTTCGATGGCCAGCGGGTCCGGGGCACTGCGTGCGCGGCGGCTGGGCCGGTACTCGATCGGGCCCGGCACTTCGAGCTCCCACACGTCGTGCGGGATTTCCAGCATCACAGGACCAGGGCGGCCGTTGCGTGCGAACGCAAAGGCACGGCGCAGGGCCGGCACCAGCTGCTCGGGCGTGGTGATGGTCTCCACGTGCTTGGTCACGTGCTGGAAGTTCAGCGAACAGTTGAAGTTCGGCTTGACGAAAATGTTGCCGCGCGGATAACCGCCCGGGATCACCACCAGCGGCACGGCCTCGGAATAAGCCTGGGCGATGGCCCCGAAGGCGTTTTCGATGCCCGGGCCCAGCTGGCAGCAGAACACGCCGACCTTGTCACCGGAAGTCATGCGGCTGATGCAGTCCGCCATGTGCACGCCGACGCGCTCCTGGCGCACGACGATGGGGCGGATGTCGGCCGCGGCGGCAGATTCTGTCAGCGGGTTCAGCGGATAGGTCAGCAGCACATCCACGCCTTCGCGCTTGAGGATCTCTGCGGTCACTTGGGCAACATTCATCGTTCGGTACCTGACATAAGGGGGTGAAATCACGCCACGGGGGACGGGCGCGAAAGCGCGTGCAAGCTTAGCACGCGGGCGGACGTCGGGACCCCGCCGGACCGGGCCTGGTCCCACCTTCAGGTGAGACCAGGCCGGAACATCACTTTTTCTTCTGTTTGGAGATGTCGTAGGTGCCCAGGCCGGGCTTGTAGGCCTTGTCGTCGAGGAACTGCTTCAGGCCTTCCTTGCGCCCTTCGGCGTCGAAGGAATCCGCCGCCTCCTGGGCGCGGATCAGGTAGTCCTCGGCGTTCTCATAGGTCATCTCGGTGACACGGCGTACTGCGTCCTTGGCCGCCTTGATGGTGACGGGGTTCTTCTTCAACAGCACTCCGGCCAGCTCGATGACCCGGTCCTTCAATTTCGCCAGCGGCACCGACTCATTGACCAGCTTCCATTGCGCAGCCTTGCTGCCGCTGATCGGCTCGCCCGTGATGGTGTGGTACATGGCGTCACGCCAGGCCATGGCGTTGGTCGCCACCTTGGTCGCGCCGCCGCCGGGCAGGATGCCCCAGTTGATCTCGGACAGGCCGAAGGTGGCCTCATCCGCGGCGATGGCCAGGTCGCAGGCGTTCAGCGGACCATAGGCGCCGCCGAAACACCAGCCGTTCACCATGGCGATGGTCGGCTTCTGGTACCAGCGCAGCTTGCGCCACCAGGCATAGGCCTCGGCTTGCGCCTTGCGCGTGCCACCCAGGCCCTTGGCTGCGGTGTCACGGAAGTATTCCTGCAGGTCCATGCCGGCGCACCAGGAGGTGCCCTCGCCGGTGAGCACCAGCACGCCGACGTCGTCGCGGAACTCCAGTTCCTCCAGGACCTCCAGCATGCGGCGGTTGAGGGTCGGGCTTTGGGCATTGCGCTTGTCCGGGCGGTTGAACTTCACCCAGGCGATGCGGTTCTCGACGGAGTAAACAACGACGTCTTTGCTGCTCATGATGGGATCCTTTGCAAATGCGCGGCACGCCCCCCGGCGCCCGCTGTACGAAGAAAACTGCGGAGCCTGCCGGCGCTCAGCCCCTTGCGATGCGCGCCAGGCCGCGCAGGTACGGCTGCAGCACCGCCGGCACCGTGATCGAACCGTCGGCGTTCTGGTAGTTCTCCAGGACCGCCACCAGCGTGCGACCGACTGCGAGTCCGGACCCGTTCAGGGTGTGCACGGGCTCAGGCTTGCCGGTTGCGGGATTGCGCCAGCGCGCCTGCATGCGGCGCGCCTGGAAGGCCTCGAAATTGCTGCAGGAGGAAATCTCGCGGTACTTCTCCTGCGAGGGCAGCCACACCTCCAGGTCGTAGGTCCTGGCGCTGCCGAAGCCGATGTCGCCGGCGCACAGCGCCATGGTGCGGTAGGGCAGCTGCAGCTGCTGCAGCACCGTTTCAGCGTGCGCGGTGAGTTCCTCCAGGGCCTTGTAGGAATCCTCGGGGCGCACGATCTGCACCAGTTCGACCTTGTCGAACTGGTGGTTGCGGATCATGCCACGGGTGTCGCGCCCGGCGGCGCCCGCCTCCGAACGAAAGCACGGGGTGTGGCACACCATGCGCATCGGCAACGCTGCGGCCTCCAGTATCTGCTCGCGCACCAGGTTGGTGACGGGAACTTCCGCGGTGGGAATCAGGTAGAACGGCGCGTGGTCACCACGCACCGCGAACAGGTCCTGCTCGAACTTCGGCAACTGTCCCGTGCCCACCAACGCCTGCGCCTGCACCATGTAGGGTGCGTAGATCTCGGTGTAGCCATGCGCCGTGGTATGGAGATCCAGCATGAACTGCGCCAGCGCGCGATGCAGCTGCGCCACCTGGCCGCGCATCACGGTGAAGCGCGCACCCGAAATTCGCGCCGCGGCCTCGAAGTCCAGCCCCCCCAAAGCCTCGCCCAGCGCCACGTGATCCTTGGGTGTGAAGTCGAACGTGCGCGGCACGCCCCAGCGGCGCACCTCGGCATTGCCGGTCTCGTCCCTGCCCTCGGGCACGGCCTCGTGCAGCAGGTTGGGCAGCGTGAACAGCAGCGCGTCCAGGTCGCGCTGCACCTGGCCCAGGGTCTCGTCCGTCTGTGCCAGCTCGCGGGTGAGTTCGTCACCGCGGGCCAGCAGCAGCGCCGCATCCTCGCCCCGGCCCTTGGCCATGCCCACCGCCCTGGCATTGGCATTGCGTTCTGCGCGCACCCGGTCAGCATCCACCTGGGCCTGCTTGCGGCGCTCTTCGAGCTGCGCGATACGTGCCTCATCGAGCACGAATCCACGGCGCGCGAGGTTGCGGGCCACGCCTGGGAGGTCGGCACGCAGCAGCTTCGGATCGATCACGAGGCACTCATGAGGCTATGCCCTGTTCCAGGGCGGAAAGGTCATTATAGCGGGACGGCTCTGGCCCTTGGCGGAAACTCTGGCCACGGCGCTGTGCTGCACGCCCGGCAAAAACAGGGGTTGCCGGGTCAGCGTTGCCCGGCTTCGCCGGCCTGCGCATCCAGCCCGCGCAGGAACGCCATCTTCTCGGCGATCTTCGCCTCCAGCCCGCGGGGCGCGGGCTGGTACCAGCCCGGTTCGGCCATCCCCTCCGGCAGGTAACGCTCCCCGGCCGCATAGGCATGCGGCTCGTCGTGCGCATAGCGGTAGGCATGGCCGTGGCCCAGCTCCTTCATCAGCTTCGTAGGCGCATTGCGCAGATGCACGGGCACCGGGCGGGAGCGGTCCTCGCGCACGAACGCCTTGGCGGCGTTGAAGGCGTTGTAGCCGGCGTTGCTCTTGGCGGCACAGGCCAGGTACACCACGGCCTGCCCCAGCGCCAGCTCCCCTTCCGGCGAACCCAGCCGCTCGAAGGTGGCGGCGGCGTCATTGGCGATGGTCAGCGCACGCGGATCGGCAAGGCCGATGTCCTCCCACGCCATGCGGATGATCCGGCGCGACAGGTACAACGGGTCGGCGCCGCCATCGAGCATGCGGCACAGCCAGTACAGGGCGGCATCCGGGTGCGAGCCGCGCACCGACTTGTGCAGTGCTGAAATCTGGTCGTGGAAATTGTCCCCGCCCTTGTCGAAGCGGCGCGCGCCACGGCTCAGGGCTTCAGCCAGCAGCGCGGCATCAATCAGGGCGGCCGGGTCCGGGCGCAGCGAGGCCGCGGCGCGTACCTGCTCCAGCAGGTTCAGGAACCGCCGCGCATCCCCGTCCGCCAATTCCACCAGCAGCGTCGCCGCCGCATCATCGAACCCAGGATCAGCAGGGGATTGCGCCCGCGCCAGCAGCTGCCGCAGCTCGGCATCACCCAGCGGCTGCAGCACATGCACCTGCGCGCGTGACAGCAGCGCGGAGTTGACCTTGAAGCTGGGGTTCTCGGTGGTGGCACCGATGAAGGTCAGCAGGCCCGACTCCACGAACGGCAGCAGCGCATCCTGCTGCGCCTTGTTGAAGCGGTGGATCTCGTCCACGAACAGGATGGTGTGACGGCCGGAGGAGGCAAGGTGCTGTCGCGCCTGCTCCACGGCCTCGCGGATGTCCTTCACCCCGCCCAGCACGGCGGACAGCGCGATGAACTCGCAATCGAACTGCGTGGCCGCAAGCCTCGCCAGCGTGGTCTTGCCCACCCCCGGCGGCCCCCACAGGATCATCGAGTGCGGCCGGCCGGATTCAAACGCGACCCGCAGCGGGCGACCCGGCGCCAGCAGGTGCGACTGCCCGATCACCTGATCCAGGGACGCAGGACGCAGCGCTTCCGCCAGCGGCGGTGAAGGCGGCGCCCTGAACAGGTCAGCCATGGGCAGGACGGCGGCTCAACAGGCGCTCCGCCAGGCGCATCCAGGAACCGCCGCTGAAACACACCACGGCGTACAACACCACCAGGGCCGCGATGACCCCGTTGGTGTCGGCCACCCAATCCCAGAAATCCATGTCGCGCCCGAGACCCATGGTGCCCTGCGCCACCTCGATCCCGGCGCCGAACAAGGACATGCAGATACCCAGCAGCCAGAACCTGCGCCGCGACATCAGGCCACCGAACCAGAAGGTCATGCCGAAAAAGGCCGAGCCGTGCTCGATCTTGTCGTTGAGCAGGTTCAGCCCGGGGACATACTTCTCGGGCGACAGCGTCGAATACAGCACGAACGCCACCATGGCCCAGCCCGCGACCCACCACAAGCGCGCGGCGCGCAGTTGCATCCAGGTATGCAGACGCCTCATTTCGTTACCGTGCCGATGACGTCCACCCCGGCCGGTGGTGTGAAGCTCACCTCGGCATCGCTCACCGGCGCGTTGCGCAACGGGTGGTCGAAGGTCAGCGTGGCAATCTGCCCCAGCTTGTCCGTCAGGATCATCTGCTCGAGCTCGCCATGGCCGAAGCCCAGCAGCGCCTGGCGGAAGTCCGCCTCCTTCGCGAGCGGTTTCACCTGCACCCACTCCAGCCCGTCGCGCGTGCCCGCGGCGCTGATGTCGAAGGCCTTGCGCACATCGGCGCCACCCGACAGCAGCATGACCGGCGTCGCCGACAGCGCCGCATCCACGGGCTTGACCGTCACCTGCTGCAGGTCACGGTCATAGAACCAGACGTTGCTGCCATCAGCGACCAGCAACTGCCCTGCGTCCGCACCGGCCGAGGCGCCGTCACGCGACTCCCAGCGGAAACGCCCCGGACGCAGCACCAGCAGCGTCCCCGCGCCCTGCTGGGTGGTCCTGCCCTGGGCATCCTTGACCGTCTGGGTGAAGCCGGTCCGCAACGAATGCAGGCCGTCGAGCCAGGTATCGAGCGCCGTGCGGTCCGCGGCGACCGCGGAACCGGCAAGCGCCATGGCCACAAGCGCCGCGGCCATGCGCGTCAGCCAGCAGGGTCGGGTAGTCGAGGGTTCAGGCATCAGATCAGCTCCCAGGCGGCGGCGGTGCGAGCACTTCGCGCGCGCCATTGGACTGCAGCGGGCCCACGACGCCGGCGCTCTCCATGGCCTCCAGCAGGCGGGCGGCGCGGTTGTAGCCGATCTTCAGCCGCCGCTGCACGTAGGAAATCGAAGGCTTGCGCTCGGTGGTGACGATCTTGACCGCCTCGTCGTACAGCGCGTCCTCTTCTTCGCCACCCCCTCCACCGCCCTCGCCGTCCTCGTCGGGAAAGCCGGGAATGGGTGCGGACGGGCCCGACAGCACCTCCTCCACGTAGTCCGGCGGCGTGGCGGTCTTCAGCGCCTCGACCACGCGGTGGACCTCGTTGTCCGACACGAAGGCACCGTGCACCCGGGTGGGGATGGAGGTGCCGCCCGGCAGGTACAGCATGTCACCGTGGCCCAGCAGGGTCTCGGCGCCCATCTGGTCGAGGATGGTGCGCGAATCGACCTTGGCCGACACCTGGAAGGCGATGCGGCAGGGAATGTTGGCCTTGATCAGGCCGGTGATGACGTCCACCGAGGGCCGCTGCGTCGCCAGCACCAGGTGGATGCCCGAGGCGCGTGCCTTCTGGGCCAGCCGGGCGATCAGCTCCTCGACCTTCTTGCCGACGATCATCATGAGGTCGGCGAGCTCGTCGATGATCACGACGATGTATGGCAGGGGCGCCAGGTGCGGGATCTGCGACTGGTCCAGGGTCGGGTCGTTGGCCGCCTTCTGCAGCATGACCGGGTCCAGGATGGGCTTGCCCTTGTCGTTGCACTCGCGCACGTGGCGGTTGAAACCGGCGAGGTTGCGGACGCCCACGGCGGCCATCAGCTGGTAGCGCCGCTCCATCTCGGCCACCGACCAGCGCAGGGCGTTGGCGGCCTGCTTCATGTCGGTCACCACCGGCGCCAGCAGGTGCGGGATGCCCTCGTACACCGACAGCTCGAGCATCTTCGGGTCGATCATGATCAGCCGCACGTGCTCGGCGGTCGCCTTGTAGAGCAGCGACAGCACCATGGCGTTGATGGCCACCGACTTGCCCGAGCCGGTGGTGCCGGCGATCAGGAGGTGCGGCATCTTGGCGAGGTTGGCGACGATCGGGTCGCCGGCGATGTCCTTGCCCAGCGCCAGCGCCAGCCGTGCCTGGGCGTCGCCGAAGTCGCGGGCGGCGAGGATCTCGCGCAGCACCACCTTCTCGCGGGTGGCGTTCGGCAGTTCGATGCCGATGACGCTGCGGCCAGGAACGGTTGAAACGCGGG
>DAIDKA010000169.1 GCA_027451085.1 Gammaproteobacteria bacterium | reverse complement strand
CCGATGAAGGTACCCGTGAACAGCAGCTGCAGTGAATCCACGCCGAACACCGTGGCCACTGTGTCGCGCACCGGCCTGAGGATGTAGTAGCTGCCCATCAGCATGAAGTAGCAGGCAAAGGCGAGCGCCACGGTGCGCCGTTCCTGCGGCACGATGCGCGGGGCCAGCTGTCCGATCATCGCCGCCGCAGCACGCAGGCCGCCGCGGGCGTCGCCGCCAGCGCCAGCAGCGTCCGCCAGAACAGGCGCTTGCGCCAGGGCACGGCGCGCGGTGGAACGGCGCGATAAAACTCCGCCCTGACGTCGCGGTGCAGATGGTCGGAAGCGGCGACGGCCGCCTGCTCTGCCGGCGTGTCGTTCAACCGGCGGTCTCCAGGTCCCACAGCGTCAGCGGCGCGCCCTTGCGCACCCAGAAACCCGCGCCGACCTCGTGGAAGGACTTGCGCAGCCGCGTGCGGTACCAGTCGCCCTCATGCAGGTGGACGTTGGGGTCGGTGCGTTCGCGGTCGGCATTGCGGCGCCAGTCGAGCTTTGTCAGCGAACCGAAGTACATGACCCCGCGGCACAGGCGCGCGAGGTTGCGCATGGCCTTGGCGGCCTCCTTTTCATCCAGGTACTGCACCACGTCGTAGCAGACCACAAGGTCGAAGGGTGTCGCGTTGCGGTAGGTGGTGACGCCGCCGTGCTCCCAGCCATAGCGCTGGCACAGGTATTCGCTCACGTCGACGGCGACGTAGGTGGCGCGGCGGAACAACGGCTTGAGGTGCCGGCGCAGGATGCCGACGCCACAGCCCATGTCCAGGACGCGCCTCACCGGCAGGCCCACATGCTCGGTGTAGGCCGCAATCAGGCGTGCCCGGGCGCGCATTTCCGCAGCCGAGGTCACCGAGGTGCGCACGTTGTAGTAATACCGCTCGTAATAGGCTTGATCGAAGGCCAAGAGGCACCATTAAGTTCAATCCAGTACTCGGCCCTTCCATGGGCCTCGCCCCCACGGGGCTGCCGCTTCGCGGCGTTCAAACCGGCCTTCCTGCCGATTCTTCAAGCCACTATGCATCAGCCGGCCACGCTTGGCGAGGCAGACCGGCGGTTGCGGCGGGGATGCCGGGACGGTAGGCTGCCCGCCCCTGTTCGCACCGGCCCTCCCCACCCGCCCCGTCATGGCCCGCATTCCTAAAATCGGCTTTGTCAGCCTTGGCTGCCCCAAGGCCCTGGTGGACTCCGAACGCATCCTCACCACCCTGCGCGCCGAGGGCTACGAGGTGGTTCCCACGTATGAGGCCGCCGATGTCGTGGTCGTCAACACCTGTGGCTTCATCGATGCCGCGGTGGATGAATCCCTCGATGCCATCGGCGAGGCGCTGGAGCACAACGGCAAGGTGATCGTCACCGGCTGCCTGGGCGCCCGGCCCGAACGCATCCTCGAGCGCCACCCGCATGTGCTGAAGGTCACCGGCCCGCATGCCTACGAGGAAGTCGTGGGTGCCGTGCACGAACACCTGCCCCCGGCCCACGACCCGTTCATGGACCTGGTGCCGCCGCAGGGCGTGCGCCTGACACCGCGACACTACGCCTACCTGAAGATTGCCGAAGGCTGCAACAACAAGTGCAGCTTCTGCATCATCCCGGACATGCGCGGCCGCCTGGTCAGCCGCCCGATCGACGAGGTGCTGCGCGAGGCCGAACGCCTGGTGAACGCCGGGGTGAAGGAACTGCTGGTGATCTCACAGGACACCAGCGCCTACGGGGTGGATCTCAAATACCGCAAGGGTCAGTGGCGTGGAACTGCGCGTGAGACGCGCCTGATCGACCTGGCACGGGGCTTGGGCGAACTGGGCGCGTGGGTGCGCATGCACTACGTCTACCCTTATCCGCACGTGGACGAGGTCATCCCGCTGATGCAGGAACGGCGCATCCTGCCGTACCTCGACATCCCCTTCCAGCACGGCAGCCAGTCGGTGCTCAAGCGCATGAAGCGCCCCGCGCATGCCGTCGACACCCTGGACCGGATCCACGCCTGGCGCCGGGAATGCCCGGACCTCACGCTGCGCAGCACTTTCATCGTCGGCTTTCCCGGCGAGACCGAAGCTGAGTTCGAGGAACTGCTGCAGTGGCTGACCGAGGCACAGCTTGATCGCGTGGGCTGTTTCAAGTACTCGCCGGTGCAAGGCGCCGCCGCCAACGCACTCGCCGATCCGGTACCGCCCGGGGTCCAGGAAGAGCGTCACGCGCGCTTCATGGAGCATGCACGAGTCATCAGCGCACAGCGACTGAAGCGGCGCGTGGGTCAGACGATCAAGGTGCTGGTGGACGGGCATGAGGGTAGGACGGCCCTTGCACGCAGCGAGGCGGATGCACCGGAGATCGACGGCATCGTGCGTATCAGCAGCGGTGCGTCACTGAGACCTGGTGACTTCGCACAAGTGAAGGTGACCGGCGCGGACGCCTACGACCTGCAGGCGAAGCTGGTCTCCCCACCCGGAACAGGCCTCGCTTCTGCTGAAGACTAGCCGTCCAGGCTTCGTAATGTCTTGGGCTGGAGCAACCACTCGAACTGTCCCCGGCCGGCGCGGATCGCGGTATCAAAGGACAGGCAGGCCGCGGCACCCTTTCTGATCCGCACCTGCAAACCATCGTCCTTGCCGGTCAGGCAGGCCGCCAGCAGCTGCCGCAGCCCCGGCTCGTGACCCACGATGACAATCGACTCCGCGTCGTAGGTGGCGAGCGCCGCAAGCACCTGGTCGCTGCTGCTGCCGGGAGACAGCGCCGGTTCCTGCCTCGGCTTCGGCATGCCTGCCAGCTCGTGCAGGATGGTGGCGGTCTGAACGGCCCGCAGCAGCGGACTGGTCAACAGGCAGTCGATCTCACCAGCCAGCGCACCGAGACCCGGCGCGGAGCGGCGCAGCTGGCGCATGCCCTCGCGGGTCAGAGGCCGCCGGCCGTCATCCGGATGCCTCACGGCGTCGCGCCCGCCGGCGATGCCGTGGCGCACCAGGCACAGGCGGATCATGGGCTTTGAAGCTTCGCCGCCGGCAGCTGCGCGCGGCCCAGGATCATGTCGCTGGCCTTTTCCGCGAACAGGTTGGTGGTGATGCGCGGCGCATCGGTCGGGCTGGGCGAGCGCAGTGTCAGGAAGCCGCGGCTTTTCGCGTGCAGCAGCACCACGCCGGCGAACAACCGGTGCTGCTGCGGGGAGTTGTAGGTGCCGCCGCTCAGGATGACTTCGCGCGCAGCCCGGACCTGGAACAGCTGGCCGCCTTTGGAATACTCCACGCAGGTGGCGCGCCCTGCGGCTGTGAGCACACGGGTGGTGAGGGCATTCAGCTCCACGGCGAGATTCGGGCGCTGCATCGCCGGACGCAGGTATGCGCGCGCGCTGCTGGCCCTGCGCCCGCGCCGGCAGGTTTGCCGACCCGTCCGGCGTTGCGCGGGCTGCTGCGCCGACCTGCTCATGACAACTTTTCCGGATCAGCCGGGCGGCACACGGCCGCGGATGGCATTCGCCCGGGCGGCGTAAGTGATGCTGCCGGCGCTGTCCGCCGGCAGCCGGGCCCGCAGACGTTCATCGAGCAGGGCACGCTGTACCGGCGACAGCTGCGCCAGCAGACCGCCAACACTCGGCCCTCCCGTCACGATCTCGCGGTATTCGTCGAAGTCCCGATACGTCCGCTGCACAGTGATCTGGCGCGTGGTGATGTCGCACAGACCGGCATCCGCCCAGAGCTTGTGCATCGCATCCAGATCGGCCGCCCAGGGGCTTGGCGGCATCGGCACGGTCCCTGCCAACGCACGCAACTCGCTCTGGAGCAGCTCGTAGGGAAAACCACCGCCGTCGAAATCCCACATGTACGCCGACACCACCCCGCCGGGTGCGACCACCCGCGCCATCTCCGCCACGCCCCTGGCCGGTTCCGGCACGAATACGATCACCAGAGGCATGACGGCTGCATCGAAGCTGTCAGCACCGAAAGGCAGCAACATCGCATCTGCCTGCTCGAAGCGTCCCCGCGCGAGGGCAGGCCTGGAGCGTGCAAACGCGAGCTGCCCCTCGGACGGATCGACGCCAGCCACCTGCGCCGGCGCGCAGCGGCGCACCAGCGTCTCGGTGAACGCCCCGTTGCCGCAGCCGACATCCAGCCAGCGCAGTCCGGATTGCAGCCCCAGCCAGTCGATGAAGGACTCGCCCACCGACCGGCTCCACACACCCATGTAGCGTTCATAGGCGGCGCCGTTGTTGAAGCTGATCGGGGTGTTCATCGTGACTCCTGTTGGTGGCGCCATTCTCACTGCTCAAGGCAGCGGGATCCACCCCTCGGTTTGATTACGCCATCCGCAGCACAAAGTCATCGGCACGGACCGAAGTGCCGGCGCCAGAGTCACAGCAGCACCAGGTTGAAGACGATGCTAACATCTGTTACAGGAAGAAGGGCGAGTCATTGACGCACCCTATCGTTGCTGGAACCGGTGGCCGCTGACAGCGGCCCCCGCGTCCGGCAGCAACTTCCTGAACTGCAGGAGCGCGAGAGCGCCGATTGCTGATGTCACCAGCAGCGCCGCCAGGCAGTTGTAGTGGCCGATGTATCCGGCGGGCTGATCGAACGCTGACGCCACAAAGTTCAGGGTGATGGCGGCGACCGACACCCCGAGCGCGTTGACGATCTGCTGCATCATGTTCCAGAGCACCGAAGCGCTGCCCAGTTCCGCTGGCGGCACATCAGCAAAGGACAGCGTGCTCATGCCGGTGAACAGCAGCGAGCGAGCCATCCCACAGGCCGCCAGTACCACGACCATCAACCAGACCGGCGTTGACACCGAGAACCAGGCGCAGGCGGCTGTCAGGACCACCATGGCCGCACCCGAAGCCAGCAGCACGGTGCGGAACCCGTGACGCCGCAGCGTGCGGGTCGTGATCACCTTAAGCACCAGGTCCCCACCGTTCAGGGCCAGCAGCATCAGTCCCGCCTGGAACGCGGAGTAGCCGAGTTCAAACTGGAACAGCAGCGGTAGCACGAACGCAGCGGCACGCATGGGCATACGCACCAGCGCGCCTCCGCTCAATGCCGTGATGGAGTACGTCCGGACGCGGATCGAATACAGTGACACGATCGGATCGGCATGCCGCTGCAGGTGCCGCACCGCGAACACGCCGAGCACCAGTCCACCCGCGATCAGCAGGACTGCCGGCGTCCAGTGCACCGTCGCCTCGCTCATGTAATTGAGACCGGTCAGCACACCCACGATGCTGGCCGCCGTCAGCGCGAAGCCCCGCCCGTCGAAGGTTTTCGCCGGCTGTCCGGGCACGTCCGGCAGGTAACGCTGCGCCGCGATGACGGCCAGGACCCCGAAGGGGATGTTCAGGAAGAAGATCCAGGGCCAGGATGCATACGTCGTGATCAACCCGCCAACCGCCGGTCCCAGCGTTGGTGCAACCAGCATCGGCACGGTGCTGATGGCCGTGGCTGAAATCAGATCCTCCTTCCGGGTCGATTGCAGCAGGATGATGCGGGCGACGGGTATCATGAGCGCCGCGGCCGCGCCCTGCAGCACCCGTGCGCTGATGAATTGCGCAAAGGTATGGCTCAGGCCGCAGCAGACCGAGGCGATGCAGAAGAACACCAGCGCGAATACGAACACCCGGCGTGCGCCCAGACGCTCGGCGATCCAGTTGCTGACCGGCAGCAGCACCGCCTGCACCAGCACGTAGACGGTCACTGCCGGGCTCAAGTCAACCGCGCGGACCGCAAATGAACGCGCCATCGCCGGCAGCGCCACCAGCACCACCGAGCTGTCGAGCTGCCCCATGAACAGGGCAAAAGCCACTGTCAGGGCGATGATCCGGTGAGAAGACCTGGACGTGGAACGTGCGGCTGGCTGTTCCGGCTCGGAATTCACGGGCTCTGCGGCGGGATCCACGGAACCAGCAGGTGAGAGTCGTACTGCCCCCCCACGTGGATGATGTGCCTGCCCTGGTTGCGAGTTGCTTCATGGCGGGCGAAGGGCGAGTTCGGCGCCGGCGTCATTTCCAAGTCATGCCCCTGCACCACCGCGCGTAATCGCTCGCCGGCCTTGAACGAGGTGGAAGACGGCCAGATCTCGATTTCAACCGCGGCGATCTCACCCGGCTTCAGCCGCTGCTCGCGCAGGTGCAGATGAAACGGCTGCTCCGGCCGCGACCGCACGGGGTCGAGCTCACGGTGGCTGGCCCGCAGCCAGCCCAGCGCAAGCGGACCGTTTTCGTTCATGGCATAGAACACGAACGGCACCAGGTTGCCCGCAACATCGAGTTTCTGGATGACAACGAAAAGATCCATGTCGTCCGCACCATCGGCCTGCACCCACAGGCGTAGCTTCATGTGCCCGGTGATCTCGGCAGCCCGGGGGAAGGTGTAATCGAACGCAGTGCTGCCGCTCATGGCGTCATAGATGACGGAGGATGCCCGGGTCTGTGGCTCCGGACTCAGTCGGCCGCCGTCGCCACACAGATACAGCTTGCCGGGCTGTGTCCTGGCAAGCGGCCATTCGGCGTCCGCACGCATCACGCCGACGTTGACCCGCTCCCGGGTTTCCAGCAGGACCTTCGGCCACGCCGGCACGACGGCACCCTGCGCTTTCAGGAAGTGATCAAAGAACTGGCGCTGCTTTTCGACGCTTTCCGGCCGGTAGTAGTAGTGCCACTTCTTGCGGCCATGGACTTCCAGCCACTTCTGCCCCGGCGGGATGCGCTTGTAGGCTTCCAGCGTGCCGCGCGTGTGCAATGCGTGATCGGACCAGCTGGCCACGATGTAAGCCGGCACCTCGATCTGTTCGAGGGCATTCTCCTTGCTGCGCCAGTAATCGTCGTACAGGGGATGCGCCTGCGCGTTTGCCGCGGTGTCCTCGACGCGCGTCGTGGACCACTTGAGATTGCCGCAACCACGCACCAGGAACGAGGTCTCGGGAATGCCGCCGTGGTAGGCGAACTCCCGATACCAGTCGGAGAACCCCTCCCAGGGGTTGATGGCCGCCAGATGCGGCGGACGCAGCGGCGCCACCTGCCACTGTACGGCGGTGAGATAGGAAACACCGGACATGCCCACCTTGCCGTTCGACCACGGGCGGGCTCCCAGCCATTCAATCAAGTCGTAGCAATCCTGCGCCTCTCCCAGACCACCATGCCGCAGTTCGCCTTCCGAATACCAGCTGCCGCGCGGATCGGGATAGACCACGGCGTAGCCATGGCGGCACCAGTAAAGCGGGTCCGGCGCCTCGAAGGCGGTGTAGGGGGAAATCCAGCCCGGCAGGACGTCCGCCTCCGGCCAGGCCAGCCGGTCTGAAGTGTTGTGCTTGCCGTAGGGGCTCCATCCGAGAAGGATGGGCAGATCACGCTCGCCGGCGGCCCCTGCGGGGCGATAGATGTCGATGAAGATGCACACGCCATCGCGCATACGCACAGACACGTTGCGCTCGATCAGCAGCCCGCTCTCGCACTGTTGCGAATACTCAGGTGCCGGAGGCGCTTTCCTGCCCACCACCTGCTGCGGGTGCACGCCTTCGCGGTAGATCAAGTCAACGGGCGGAAGGTTCGCACCGTCCAAAGATGGATCACCTGAGCGCATTGCAGACATCACGATTCAGGGTGGCTGTACCCAACGCACTGCCTTTAAGGTCTTTGTACTGCAGAGTCACGGCGACGCCCTGGTCAATGAGCTGGCGCAACGCGGAGTTCTCGCAGCCGCCTTTGATCACCGTCGGCGCCTGTTTGGCCGCGAAGTCCGTGCTGTCGACGCCACTCGCCGCAGGGTTCACGAGCGTGTAATTGATAACGAGCTTCAGCCCCGGCCCGGCCTTTGCACCATCCAGCCTGGTGTCCGGGTCAACCGCGGCTGAGGCCGCCCGGTTGATCTGGCTGGCGACCTCGATGACCTGGCTTTCCAGCGCCTTGGTCGAATTTTCCTGGGACGCGGCATCCGGCCCGCCATCGCAGGCAACCAGCATCGTGGCCGCGATCCCCGAGCACACCAGCTTTATCATGGCTTTCATACGATCCTCTCCAATCCGTCCCTACTCCACCGTCACGCTTTTGGCGAGATTCCGCGGCTGATCGACGTCGGTACCCTTGAGCACCGCCACATGGTACGACAGCAGCTGCAGCGGGATGGTGTACACCACCGGCTCCTGGAAGGCCGTGACATGGCGCGGCATGGTGATGACCGTGATGCCGTCCGAAGGCTGCATGCCCGAGTCCGGATCGGCGAAAACGACCAGCTCCCCGCCACGGGCGCGCACCTCCATCAGGTTCGACTTCAGCTTTTCCAGCAGCTCGTTGTTGGGTGCCACGGCGATGACGGGCATTTCCGCGTCCACCAGCGCGAGCGGGCCATGCTTGAGCTCGCCGGCCGGATAAGCTTCGGCGTGTATGTAGGAGATCTCCTTCAGCTTCAGCGCCCCCTCCATGGCGATGGGGTGCATGGCGCCGCGGCCGAGGAACAGGGCGTGCTGCTTGTCAGAAAACCGCTTGGCCAGATTTTCGATCACCGGATCGAGGCCCAAGGTCCTCTCGATCAGCGCCGGCAGCTCGACCAGGCGCGCCACCAGGCTACGTTCGCGTTCGGCATCGGCGCCGTGATGCTTGGCCAGGGCCACGATCAGCATGCCGAGCGCCGCCAGCTGGGTGGTGAAAGCCTTGGTGGAGGCGACGCCGATTTCCGGGCCGGCGCGGGTCAGCATCGTAAGATCGGACTCGCGCACCAGGGAGCTTTCCGGCTGGTTGCAGATCCCCAGGGTGGCCAGATAGCCGCCCTTTTTCGCCAGGCGCAGCGCGGCCAGGCTGTCGGCGGTCTCGCCGGACTGGGAGATGGTCACGAACAGTGAGTTCTTCGGCACCACCGGATTGCGGTAGCGGTATTCGCTGGCCACCTCCACCGTGCAGGGCAGTTTCACGATCTGCTCGATGAAGTAGCGTGCCGTCAGGCCCGCGTGGTAGCTGGTGCCGCAGGCCACGATATGGATGTGCTCGGTGCTGCGGAACACCTCGGTCGCAGCAGGACCGAAGGCGGCCTCCAGCAGGCGGCCACCGGCGATGCGCTCCTGCAGGGTCTCGGCCACTGCGCGCGGCTGCTCGTGGATCTCCTTGAGCATGAAGTGGCGGTACTGGCCCTTTTGTGCGGCATCCGCGCTGAGCTCACTCTCACGCACGGGGCGTTCGGCGCTGTTGCCCTCGCGGTCGATGATGCGGACGGACTTGCGCCGCACCTCCGCCACATCGCCTTCTTCCAGGAACATGAAGCGGCGCGTGACCGGCAGCAGCGCCGCAACGTCGGAGCCGACAAAGTTTTCATCCACCCCCAGGCCAACCACGGCGGGGCAGCCTTCGCGAGCCAGGATCAGCCGGTCCGGGCAGGCCTCGCTGACCACGGCCAGGGCGTAGGCGCCCTCCAGTTCGCTGACGGTGGCGCGGACGGCCTTGAACAAATCCTGCACCGTGCGCAGGTGCCAATGGATGCGATGGGCGATCACCTCCGTGTCGGTCTCGGACGTGAAACGGTAGCCCTGTCGTTCCAGTTCAGCGCGCAATTCCGCATGGTTCTCGATGATGCCGTTATGCACCACCGCCAGGCCATCCTGCGACACGTGGGGATGCGCGTTGCGTTCGCTGGGCACGCCGTGGGTGGCCCAACGGGTGTGAGCGATGCCGAGATTGCCGCTCACAGGCTGGCTGTCCAGGACATCCTGCAGCGCCTTCACCTTGCCCACCGCGCGCACGCGCGCCAGGCCGGCGGTCGCCA
>DAIDKA010000168.1 GCA_027451085.1 Gammaproteobacteria bacterium | reverse complement strand
TGCGTCCCGACGCCCTCGACCCGGCGGTGCTGTCCGAGGCCGGGGGCACGCTGACGGATCTCGAACGCGTGGCCGGCGAGCTTCCCGCGCGTATGGAGCTGTTTACCGCCTGATGCGGCTGCATATCCTCGGCATCGCCCTGCTCGCCCTCGAGGTCCCGGCGCTGGCCGTGACCCTGCCGGCCGGTGCGCGCCTTGATGCGGCGGGCAGGGTTCAGGTCGATGTCCACTACGACTGTGCGCGCGAAGCGCCGGTCACCGCCCTGTCCATGGCGGGTCTGATCCCCGGCGCCCGGGTCAGGGCCCCGCCCTACTGCGTCGTGGAAGGCTGGGTTGATCCAGCCAGCCTGTCGCGTCTTGCGGCCGTGCCCGGAGTGCTCAAGGTCGGCCTGCCGGGCTACGTGCTGCGCCGTCCGCAAAACGCGGGGGTCCGCCTGCCGTCAGTGAAAGCCTCGGGCACGGCCGCCGGCATCAACGCCAATGGCGTGGAAATCACCCGTGCGGACCAGTTCATCTCCCAGACCAGCGTGCGCGGTGCTGGAGTCACCGTGGGCGTTCAGTCCAGCGGTGCCGCCAGCTGGCAGACCATCGCCGGCCGCGGCGAACTGCCAGCCAGCATCAGCATCGTCTATCCCGCCGGCACCAGCAGCATGGCCCCCGGGGATGATGAAGGCACGATGCTCATGGAGGAGGTCCACGCCATCGCGCCGGGTGCCAGCCTGGTGTTCTGCGGCCCCACGACCTTTGCGGAATACGCCTCCTGCCTGCAGCAGCTGGTCAACGCCGGCGCCACCATTCTGCTGGACGACATGAACCTGATGCCCGACGACATCATGGACACCGGCAACGACCAGACTACCGCGGTGGCCAACTTCCTGGCGGCCAATCCGCAGGTGGCGCTGTACACCGCCGCGGGCAACGCCAACAACAGCTACTGGGAGGGCGCCTACCAGCCGGTCCCGCTGTCTGCGCAAAGCGCCCCTCCGCTCAGCTGCACGGACAACGGTGTCACTACCACCGACAGCTACGTGGCGGACTTCGGCACCGGCCAGCCCGCCACGCTCACCGTGATTGGTTCGGGAGCCTCCTTCCCGCTGCTGCTGGCGTGGACAGACTCCGCGGGCCAGCCCGCCAGCCACTTTGATCTCTACGTGTACAGCGGCACTGCCCAACTCGCCTGCTTCGACTCCGGCGACACCTCCATCAACACCAACGGCCACCAGCTGTCGCAGAACATGAGCCTGGCTGGAGGCACCTACACCCTGTACATCGCCAGCACCACGGCGCCTGCCGGCACGTATGTCAAGCTCTGGGCCGGCGGCGACGGACTGACCCAGATCACACCTGCCTCGGCCGGCAGCACGGTGACACCCCAGGCCTTCGCCACCGGCGCCGTCAGCATCGGTGCGGTCGATGGCGCGGATGGCGTCGGCGACAGCATTGAAAGCTTCAGCAGCCTGGGGCCTGCAACCTTTCCCCTGCCGACGCTGACACAGATCTGGACGCCGACCCTGGTGGCGCCGGACGACATCAACGTCGACGCCGCAGACACCGGATTCTCGGGGGAGCTGTGGCCGGACAGCAGCGGAACCTATCCGCAGGGGCTGTTCAAGGGCACCTCTGCCTCCGTGCCCCAGGCCGGTGGCGTGGCTGCGCTGATCCGGGCCGCCTGGCCCCAGCTGACGCGCGCCCAGCTCAACCAGGTGCTTGAGTCCGGCGCGGCCTGGCCGACGACCTGGGGCGCCACCGACCCGGATGGCACCTTCGGTTATGGCCGGGTGGACGCTGTGGATGCGGCGGCGGCAGCCCAGTCCCTGACCGGGTCAGCGCCCACGCCACCGCCGGCAGACTCCTCCGGTACCGGATCGGGAACCTCGGGTTCCGGCAGCTCAGGTTCCAGCAGTTCCGCTTCCAGCAGTTCGAGCGGGAGCAGCAGATCAGGCGGTGGCGGGTCCTGGGACCTGGGGACTTGCGGGATTCTGGCCGTGGCGCTGATTACGGTCTGCCGGCGCCGGCGTCGACCCGCCCACGCGTAGAATCCTCGTATGGCAACCGGCTGGGCTGGCGAAGGCGCCGTCAGTGCGGGGAGGAAATTTCAGCGGGCCATCGCAAGGCCCCGCCCGGCGTGCGCCAGTGCCTGCCCTGCCAGGAAGCCGGCGATACGCGGGACAATCAGTTCAGCGGCTACAATCGCCGCGGCAGCAAGGATTCACAGCTGCGATGAGATTCAAAGCAAAAGACACCTCCCCTCTGTGGAAGAGGTGTCTTTGATCACGGCATAGAGTGCCGTGCCTCAGACCCCCGGGCATGGCGCCCGGGGATTTGCGTCCTTGGGCGGAACTTACTCCAGACCCATGCGGTTCTGGACCTTGGACACGCCATTGACGCTCTGGGCGTCCTTGATGGCCTTCAGCATCAGTGCCGAAGTCATCGCGGTGCCACGCAGGGTCACGACGCCGTCCTTCGCTTCCACCTGCAGACGGGGAGCGATTTCCGGCACATCCGCCGCGAGCTTGGCCTTCACGGCCTCGACCAGCTGACCATCGCTGGCAGACGCACCGGCATCGGCGTACGCAACGCCTCCGGTCACAGCCAGCAATCCCGCCGTCATAGTGACCAGGAAATGAGTGCGCTTCATAAAAACTCCTCCAATGGAACACCAACCAGTTTACTGAGCGTTCGGC
>DAIDKA010000167.1 GCA_027451085.1 Gammaproteobacteria bacterium | reverse complement strand
GGGCCGTCCGCTGGCCATGCAGCGTGCCGCAAGCCGTGCGATCGCCCCTGCCTCCACCAAGCAGTCGGCGTCGATCACGAGCACCACCTCAGGGGCTTGGCGGCGCAGATGACGCACTGCGAAGTCCAGCGCGTAACCCTTGCCACGCAGCACCGGATCAGTACGTTCGATGACCTCCGCGCCGGCGGCGGTGGCAACAGCAGCCGTGTCGTCGCCGCAGTTGTCAGCCACCACCACCACCCGGTCGTCAGGCCGCAACTGCGCGATGATGGAGTCCAGTGTCTGGGTGATGCCACCGGCTTCGTTGTGTGCGGGGACGATTACCGCCAGGCGCGGATGTCGGGTCGCTGGTGCCGGGCGGGGGGCGCGGCCGCCCGCCGCCAGCCCCGCAACGACCTCCGTGAACAGCACCAGTACGGGCAGGCAAAGCAGCAATGCCACTGCGCAGAGCAGGATGTCCAGTGCAGCGCTCACGATGGCAGCGTTCCGGAGGGGTTGGCCGAGGCCCGGATGTGCTGCGCCAGCTTCAGTGCCTCGGTGTCGACGTCATGGCGTTCCAGCACCCGTATGCGGCCGGCGTTGCCCAGGGCCTGCAGATGCTCGGGCGGGCTGACAAGACATTCCTCCATGGCGCGCACCAGTTCCTCGATGGAACCCGCGGGAAACAGCCAGCCGTTGACTCCATGCTGCAGCAGTTCCGGGATGCCGGCGACGTAGGTGGACAGCACGGGCCGGCGCAATGCCATGGCTTCCATGAGCACAACAGGCAGGCCCTCGGCAAAGCTCGGCAGCACCAGGGCCCGGGCCGCAAGTATTTGCTCGCGTACCTGGGCACTGCTCAGCCAGCCGGTGATGCGTACGGTCTGTTCCAGTCCAAGGCGCCGGATTTCGGCCTCCACCAGTGGCCGCAGTGGTCCATCTCCCGCCAGCACCAGCTCCAGCGCAACGCCCCGGGCAACGAGCTGTGCGGCGGCGGCCAGCAGCAGCAACTGCCCCTTTGCCTCGCACAGGCGGCCCACGCATACCAGCCGCGGCGCGCTCGTCAGTGTCGTTGCGGCAACGTTATGGAAGGACTGTTCGACGCCACAGTGGACCACCTTGACTTTGGGCCAGTCCGCCGGCGCGCAGCGCAGGTACAGCTGGCTGCGACCGAAGGAGCTGATGGCGACCGTGAAGGCACTGTTGCGGACCTTTTCGTCCAGCGTCATGGGTCGCAGGTACTCGTCCGGTCCATGCACGGTGAAGCTGTAGGGCGGGCCACCCAGGGCGCGTACCAGCATCACGACCTCGGCCGGGTTGGTGCCGAAGTGGGCGTGGACATGGGTTGAGCCCGCGCTCTTCAGCCAGGACAGGATGCGACAGGCTTCCGCGAGGTAGACAAGGTGGTAGGGCAGCGGTCGCGCCGAATCACGCGCGCTGCGTACCGCCAGTCGCAATGCCTGCCAGAAGCGCAGGGGTGAGCCGAGCATCCTGCGCACAGTCGGGGCCAGCAGCGACAGCGCGCCGCCGCGCAACACGTAGCGAGTGCGTGTGCGTTCATCGGCATCCTCTGCATCAACCAGCGGGCTGTTCCAGCCACGCAGCGAGATGCGCAGGATGTCAAAGCCCTGCCGCTCCAGGGCAAGGATCTCCCGCCGGATGAAGCTGTGACTCACCTTGGGGTATTCGTTGACGAAGTAGGCGATTTTCACGCGGGAGCCTGTGTCACTTGTATTCGATCAGGCGGGCCTGGCGGCGGGTGAGCCGGTCCAGGAGGAACTTCAGCTGCCCCAGCATTTCCGGGAACTTGCCGGCGACCAGCGCCGCCGCCCGCCACCAGCGCTCACGGGGAGCGCGCGGCCCTCGCAGCCCGAGCCGGATGAACTGCAGCGGATAGATGCACAGCAGCAGCAGTGCCCACGGACCCATGACGATACACAGCAGGGTGGTGGCGAGTGGCACGACAAGACCCATGAGCCAGGCGCGCCGGGATTCACGCACCCAGTGTCGCTCGGGAGGCGCGCCGTGCAGGGCGGTGCCTTGCGCGTAGGCGTACCCGGTCCGGCGCGTCCGGGTCCACCACTGGCCGAAGTGCAGCATCGCCGCATCGTGCAGAGTCATCTGTGCAGGCAGACGCCAGATGCGCCAGCCGGCCTGTCGCAGGCGGATGCACAACTCGGGTTCTTCGCCGCAGATCAGATCGGAGCGGTAGCCCTGTACCTGCTGCAGGGCGCTGACACGCATCACGGCGTCTCCACCACAGGCGCGGGCTTCTCCCACCGGCGTGTCCCACTCCAGGTCGCACAGCAGGTTATAGACCGAACGCTCGGGATGGCGCTCGCGTCGACGGCCGCAGGCCACCGCCATGTCGGGATGCTCGTCAAGGAAGCGGGTGGCCGTTTCGAGCCACCGGCCATCGACCTCGCAGTCCCCGTCGACGAAGAAAACGTAGCCGGCCTCTGGCTGCAGTTCGAGCAGGCGGCGGAAACCCGCGTTACGGGCCCGTGCCGCCGTGAAGGGCTGGCGCAGGTCCAGCGCCACGACATCGGCGCCCAGATCCCGGCTGCGTTCGACGGAGCCGTCGGTTGATCCGGAATCAACGTAGACAACCTGGCGCCCTGGCGCGCACACGGAGCGCAGGCAGGCGAGCAGCCGATCGCCCTCGTTGCGGCCGATCACCACCACGCCCACCGGCGTTGTGCCGGGGGGGGAACCGGCCACGGGGGGCGATGCCGCGGTGTTCATGACTGCGACGCCATGACTGTGGCGCCCGCGCGTGGCTGCTGCCCCTGGATGATGGCCGTCCGGGCGTTGCCGCCCTGCACGGGTGGGACGCGGCGGTGGGAAGGCCACAGGACGCTATGACGCAGCAGGTCCCGCAGCAAGTAAGGCACGCCCTGCTTGTGTGGCTGTAACAGCCGCTTGAGCGCGCCCAGTGCGTTGGCGGCGAGTGCAACGGCATCGATCAGCATGGCGCGCCCGGTGCCGTA
>DAIDKA010000166.1 GCA_027451085.1 Gammaproteobacteria bacterium | reverse complement strand
ACCGAACTGCTTGCGCACCACCGTGAGGGGCGCCTTGCCGGGACGGAAGCCCTTCAGGCGCGCGCTGCGCGCCAGTTTCTTGAGCCGGGTCTCGACTTCACCGGAAACCTGCTGGGCGGGAAGGGCCACTTCCAGGCGGCGCTCGAGGCCAGTGGTGGCGGTCAACAATACCTGCATGACGAATCTCTTCTAAAACCTGGACCGTTGTAAATCTGGGGCGCCTAAGGACACTGGTGCGAAAGGAGGGACTCGAACCCTCACGGGTTACCCCACTGGAACCTAAATCCAGCGCGTCTACCAGTTCCGCCACTCTCGCTTGAGCGCAGGCTGACCCGCATATGTAATGAAGGTCAGCCGGGCCGCCTACTATACCAGAAAAGCCCCGTCATCAGCCCCGGCGGTCACCCGCTGCGGCAAGCCCGGAAGCAAGGGACACAGGCTCAGCCAGCCCCCTTGAGTATCAGCGTCAGCATCCGCAGCACGCCGGCCAAAGCGCCCAGCAGCAGCAGCCCCACGGCGGCGAAAGACACCATGGCTCCAAGCTCGCGCTTTTCAGGCGCGCGGATGTAGCCCCAGGCGTACAGCGCCCGGCCCAGGATGAACAGCGCACCGAGCCCTGCGCCCCAGGGCGGACTCAGGAACAGGCCGAACATCCACAGCGCCGGCAGGAACACCACCAGCAGTTCCAGGGTGTTCTGCTGGACCCGCAGGGTGCGCTCGAACACGGGGTGCCCGGTGATGGCGGGCGCGTGGACCTTGTAGCGGCCACGTGCACCGGCCACCATGAACACGAACAGCATGTACTCGATCAGCGCGAGCACGGCGACCAGGGCGATCCAGTGCATGACAATCCTTACGGTTTGTAGCGAGGAGGGGCTATCTTAGCTGCACACCACGACCCAGGCCGGCCTGATTGCCGCCGCGCCGCGCACAGGCGGGCCTGGCTGCATCCATGGAGAGACCACATTGACGCCGATTGTCAGGACCGCCCTGCGGATGCTGCTTCCCGCCATCGTGGCCTTCTCGGCCATCGCCGGGGCGCAGGCGCCCGCCGCCCTGCAAACGCCCTCCGCATCGCCGGCCGTCGCCTCGCAGCCGGCCTGGAGTCACGGCGGCGTGCCCACGGCAGCGGCCCTGGCACTGGTGCGCGTACTGCGGGACGCCGGCAGCTACGGCCTGAACCCCGCGGACTACACGGGTCCCTGGGACTCGCCGGCCGGGGACCAAAGGCCCCCCGATTACGACGCCCGGCTCACTGCGGCCGCCGGCCGCTTCCTCAAGGACCTGCACTTCGGCCGGGTGGACCCGCAAGCGGCCGGCTTCGACCTGCCGCAGACCCGCCCGCCGCTTGACCTTGCACTGCTGCTGAACCGTCTGGCCACCGGCGAGGATGCCGCTCAGGTGGCCGCCTCGGTCGAGCCCCGATTCATCCACTACCGGCTGCTCAAGCGCGCGCTGCTGCACTACCGGCAACTGGCGGCGGGCCAGGTGACGCCAACCCCGCAGGAGGCGAGACAGGCCCCGTATGCACAGCGCGTGCGCCAGATCGAACTCACCCTGGAACGCTGGCGCTGGCTGCCCGACTTCAGTCACCCACCCATCATCGTCAACATCCCGCAGTTCCGGCTGTTTGCCTTCCACACCCTGCAGGACCGCCGCGACGACATCCTGCAGATGGACGTGATCGTGGGCAAGGCCTACCCCACCACGCGCACGCCGGTGTTCATGCAGGACATGAAGTACGTGGTGTTCCGTCCCTACTGGAATGTCCCCTACAGCATCACGCGCAAGGAGATGATCCCGGCCATCCGCAAGGATCCGGGCTACCTGGCAAAAGAGCGGCTGGAAATCGTCGACGGCCAGGGCAAGGTGCTGCCGTATTCAGACACGACGCTGGAGCAACTGGCGCGCGGCGCGCTGCGCCTGCGCCAGGCCCCGGGGCCGGACAATTCGCTCGGCCTGATCAAGTTCATGCTGCCCAACCGGTACAACGTCTACCTGCACTCGACCCCGGCGCACAGCCTGTTCAACCGCTCGGTGCGCGCCTTCAGCCACGGCTGCATCCGCGTCAAGGACCCGGTGGCGCTGGCACAGTACGTGCTGCGCGACACACCGGGCAACTGGACTGCCGCGACCATCAGAACCGCACTGGAGAAGGGCCCGGACAACACCATTGTGCGGCTGAAGACGCCGATTCCGGTGGCGATCATGTACGCCACGGTGCTGGCGCAGGAAGACGGCCAGGTGCTGTTCTTCAAGGATCTCTACGGCCACGACGCGAAGCTGGAACAGCTGCTGCACCTGCCGGCGCTGCCCTGAACCGGAATGGGCCGGGTCCTAACTGCCCTGCCACTGCCGGACGCGGCCGCAGTCCACGTGCACGAAGTCGGACGCGGGGTAGTAGCCGACGCCACCCCGGGCCATGGACAGCGCCAGCGAATGCAGCCTTGCCGTGGGGAACCCGTCGACGCGGATGTCGATGGCCTCGCCGTCCATGTGCAGGCTGTGCTCGGCGACTTGATGCGACCGCGAACGCAGCATCGCGTTGGTGTGCGGTGAGCGGTAGCCGGAGATCACCTCGAAGGTGACATCGCGGTCGGCGCGCACCTGCAGGTCGAACAGGATGTCGAGCACGCGCGGATCGA
>DAIDKA010000165.1 GCA_027451085.1 Gammaproteobacteria bacterium | reverse complement strand
GACGTTTACTGGGGCAGTGGCAGCCCCTACTCCTGGCGCGTGCTGCTCGCGCTCGAGTACAAGCGTCTGGCCTGGAACAGCCACCTGCTCGAATTCTCCCGCCAGGAGCACAAGTCCCCGCAGTTCACGGCGCTGAACTTCCGCGGCCGGGTGCCCGTCCTCAAGGACGGCGACTACGTGGTGTTCGAGTCCCTCGCAGTGCTGTACTACCTGGACCAGAAATATCCTGATCCACCGCTGTTCGGCCACTCGCCCGAGGAGGCCGGAGTGATCATGCGGGTCATCTGCGAGTACCAGAGCTACGTCGAGGAACACATCAACCGCATCACGCGCGCGGTGTTCGATGGCCATGCCCAGGAGCGCATCGACCAGCTCGCCGACTCGATGCATGTCGTGGCCCGCGAGGCCCGCTCCATCGAAGCGCGCCTGTCGCGTTCCGACTGGGTGGTGGGGGAGAGCTTCTCCGCCGCTGACATCGTGATCTTTCCCGCGCTGCAGCTGTTGCTGCGCGCCCTGGGCAAGCCCGCCGCCCGCGAGCTGTCCAGCCGCTTCCTGCCGCTCGCGGTGAACTACCCTGCGCTGGAACGCTGGATCGGCCGCGTTGCCGCGCTGCCCGGCTACGAACGCACCTTCCCTCCGCACTGGCGCTGACGCCAGAGGAACGCCGTTCCCGCCATGTCGCGATCAACCCCCTGAGCAAACCTTAAGGACTCTATGTAATCATGGAAAAATACCCGGTTCATATCGATTTTCCCGGCCGCATCGTTTTCGTGGGCTTCGGCAGCATCGGACAGGGAGTGCTGCCGCTCATCTTGCGGCACATCGGTATCTCACCGGAGCGTATTACCATCGTGACGGCGGATGACGCCGGCAGCGCGGAGGCCCGCGAATACGGGGTGGCGTTCATCAAGGAACGCCTGACGCGCGACAACTACCGGCGCGTGCTCAACCCCCTGGTCGGTCGCGGTGATTTCCTGCTGAACCTGTCCGTGGACGTCTCCAGCCTGGCGCTGATCAAGCTGGCCTGGGAAAAGGGCGCCCTGTACCTCGACACTTGCATCGAGCCTTGGGCCGGCGGCTACACCGATCCCACCCTGCCGGCCGGCAAGCGCACCAACTATGCCATGCGCGAAGAGGCGCTTGCCTTGCGCGCCGGCAACGGCAAGGCTCCGACGGCCGTGGTCACTCACGGCGCCAACCCCGGCTGGGTGTCGCACCTGGTCAAGACCGCCCTCAAGACCATTGCTGCGGACACCGGCGTGACTGCGGGCGATCCGGTCTCGCGCGAGGAGTGGGCGAAGCTTGCACAGACCCTGGGGATCAGGACGATCCACGTCGCCGAGCGCGATACGCAGCTGGCCGACCGCCCCAAGGAACTCAACGAGTTCGTGAACACTTGGTCGGTCGACGGGTTTGTCAGCGAGGGCGCCCAGCCTGCCGAACTCGGCTGGGGCACGCACGAGCGCACCTTCCCCCGCGACGGCAAGCGCCATGAGAGCGGCTGCGGCGCGGCCATCTACCTGATGCAGCCTGGCGCGGCCACGCGCGTGCGCACCTGGACCCCTCTGGCCAGGAACTTCCACGGCTTCCTGATCACTCACAGCGAGGCCATTTCGATCTCCGACTACTACACCGTGCGCAATGGTGGCGAGATCGCCTACCGGCCCACCTGCCACTACTCCTACCATCCGTCGGACTCGGCGATCGCCTCGGTGCATGAGTTCGCCGGCCGCAACTTCGTGCTGCAGGACAGGAAGCGCATCCTGCGCGACGAGATCATCAGCGGCCGCGACGAACTTGGCGTGCTGCTGGCCGGCCACAAGAAGGGTGCGTACTGGTACGGCTCGCAGCTGACCATCCAGGAGGCCCGGGCGCTGGCGCCATACAACAACGCCACCAGCCTGCAGGTGACCTCATCGGCGCTGTCGGGAATGATCTGGGCGATGGAGAACCCCAATCGCGGCCTGGTGGAGCCGGACGAAATGGACTATCGCCGCAACCTCGAGATCGTCGCGCCCTACATGGGCAGGATGCATGGTGAATACACCGACTGGACGCCGCTGGAGGGCCGCGAGCGCCTGTTCCAGGAGGACCTCGACACCAGCGATCCGTGGCAGTTCAAGAACGTGCGGGTGCTGTGGTGACGGTGCGGTCCGTCACCGGTACCTGATCTCCACTATGACATAGGTGGCCGTGCCGCCCGGCACGGCCACCGCGACCTGCGCGTCCAGCGCCTTGCCCAGCAGTGCCCTGCCCAGGGGCGAATCCATGCTGATGTAGCCTGCGCCCATGTCGATCTCGTCCGGTCCCACGATGCGGTAGCGCACCTGCGCGCCAGCCTCGTTCTCCAGCAAGACCCACGCTCCGAAGAACACCCGGCTTTGATCCGAGGGCGGCCGGTCCACGACCACCATGCCGTCAAGTCGTTGCCGCAGGAAACGCACGCGGCTGTCGATCTCGCGCAGCCGCTTCTTGCCGTAGGTGTACTCCGCGTTTTCCGAGCGATCCCCCTGCGCTGCGGCTTCCTGCACGGCCAGAGTGACCTTCGGACGCTCCTCGCGCCACAGCCGCTCCAGTTCTTCTCGCAGGCGGCGATGTCCCTCGGGCGTGATGAAGCGCGAGCCCGGCTTTTGTGGTGCGCGATAACGCGTCATATGTCGAATCAAACCTCGTGTTGTGTCTGCGGTGCGCGGGCCGGTGAAGCCAGGATGATGGAATTGTGCATCGCTTCACGCCGTCCCTCGTGGCGTCTGCCTATCGTTGACCCATGAGCGCCAAGTACTACACGCACTTTGTCACCGAGCAACCGCCCTTGCCGGCCGTAGTCGGCGTGGATGAGGCGTGTGAGTGGAGCGGCGTTGTCGAACTGCTGCATCCGTTGGGGCAGGGCGCGAACCCGCGCGAGCTGCGGACGCTGCTGGCGCGGAGCTTCGACGTCCCCAGCGACGACATCCGCATCCTGCACTGGGCGAGGTTGCACTGAACCGGTTTGTTCTGTGAGCGAGATCCCCTGGCAGGCTTTCTACCTTCATCGAATGCCTGCCTCCCTGCGACCCCCGGCCTAAAAAACCGGGGTTTTTTTATGTCTGCGGTCGTACTGCGCCGCTGCGGACTGCCGCCTTGTCCGCAGTGTTAACACGCTGTAATGCCTGCGTTCGTTGGCACCTGCGCGAACTCGTGCATAATCTGTGAACCATGACCCGGAAAATGTCGCTGTTTTGCGTCATCCCGCTGGCGCTCACGATCGGTGTCCTCGGCGGCTGTTCGCTGCTGGGCGGCGCATCCAAGCCGCCGCCGCCACCGCCTCCCGTGGTGCAGGAGGCGCCGCCTTCACCGCCGCCGCTGCCGGCGCCGCAGGCCACTTCCAAGTTCGAAATCGATCCGCACCAGGACGTCATCGGCACGCTGCAGGAAGTGCAGGTGGGCAAGGACGACACGCTCACCGACATCGCGCGCCGCTTCAACCTGGGCTACGAGGAATTGCTGCGCGCGAACCCCAAGGTCGATCCCTGGCTGCCCGGCGTAGGCCGCACGGTCGTGCTGCCCACGCGTTTCGTGCTGCCGGATGCGCCGCGCGAAGGCGTGGTGGTGAACATCGCCGCCATGCGCGTGTTCTACTTTCCGCCGCACAAGCGGGGTGAGAAGCAGGTCGTCTACACCCACCCCATCGGCATCGGCAAGGTCGGCTGGTCGACCCCGGAGGGCACGACCAGGATCATCCGCAAGCAGAAGGATCCCACCTGGCATCCGCCGGCCTCCGTCAGGGCGGAGCACAAGGAGAACGGCGATATCCTGCCTGCCGTCATCGGCCCCGGGCCGGATAACCCCCTGGGGAACCGCGCGTTCTACCTCGGCTGGGCGGGCTATCTGATGCATGGCACCAACAAGCCGGCCGGCGTGGGGTTGCGCTCCAGTCATGGTTGCATCCGCCTGTATCCCGAGGACATCGACCAGTTCTTCGAAATGATCCCGGTGGGCACCAAGGTGCACGTGGTGAACCAGCCCTACGTTTTCGGCTGGGATGACGGCCAGCTCGTGATGCAATCACTGGGTTCGCTCGAGGATGACAGGCGCGACTGGAAGAAGGCCCGGCAGAAGCTGCTGGCCAAATCCCTGAGCCCCGCACTGCAAAAGGAGCTCAAGAATCACAACGCCACCGTGGACTGGGACCGCGTGATGGAGCTGGCGCACGAGCCCGACGGGCTGGTGGTGCCGGTGACGCAGCCGGCCTCCGACCACGACGCCGTGCTTGCCGACGCCCGCATGGTTGCGAACCAGCTGCCGGCCGGCTCCAGCTGGGACGGCAAGACCGACCTTCCCATGGACGACAAGACCTTCCAGCAGCTCATGGGTGACGTTGATCCCCAGGACCAGACGGCGAGCAAGGCGGCGAGTGGCGTTGCGGCCAAGAGCAAGACCGCTGGCACTGGTGCCGGAACCGGGGCGAGCCAGGCCCCCGCCAGTCCCAGTCCGGGTACCTGAGGCGTACTGGGCAGTCGATGACGCAACTCACTGAATGGCTGCGGCTGATGCTGGAGGAAATCGCGCGCAAGCACGACGACAGCAGCCGGGTTGCGGCTGAACGGGCGCTGCGCGCTGCTGAAGGCACTCCTGCCGGGCAGGAGCACGGACGGGAATCAACTGTCGACCCTGCTGTCGTCAGATAGCGACGCAACTGGCCTGTGGCGGTGATACAGTCCCGCTCCCTCACTGTAAGGATGAGTGGTGCGGCAAGGGCTGGAAGCCGGATTGCAGACAGGCCCCGGTATGGAGCGCGCCATCGCGCGTTCACCCGGCGGTCTTACCGCATTTGTCGGTCGCACCCTCAAAGGCCCCCTCGACCGCCCGGTGCATGTCGGCAGCTTCGATGCTTACGAGCAGGTGTTCGGCGGGCTGTGGCAGCCCTCCTGCCTGTCCTACGCTGTGGAGCAATACTTCGAGAACGGCGGCCGCGAGGCACTCATCGTGCGCGTCGCAAGCTCCGCCCGGGCGCCGACCCTTGCGTTGCCGGCCGGCCCGGGGCAACTGCTGCTGAGCGGTGTCAATCCGGGGTCGCGTGAGTATCTGCGTGCCGCCGTCGATTACGACGGTATTCCCGCGCAAGCCGCAGACAGCTTCAACCTCGTGATCCAGCGCCTGTCCGCGGCGGGTTCCGGGCGCGTCACGGAGCAGGAGATTCTGCGCCGGGTTTCGATCGACCGCGATTCTGCGCGCTGCGTGACCACTGTGCTGAGCCGTTCACAGCTGGCCCGTGTGTCCTGTCCTCTGCCGCAGCAGCGGCCGGATTGTACTGGCACGGCACGCGGTGGTGTTGCCGTGAACTACATCCGTTCCAATACCGATGGTGACGATGGTGTCCCGTTGTGCGACTACGACGTCATCGGTTCCCAGGTACGCCGCACAGGGCTGTTCGCCCTGGGGCCGCAGGACCGCTATGACCTGATGTACCTGCCGCCCCTGACGCGCGAGCGCGATCTGGGGCTGCCGACCCTGGTGGTCGCCGGGCGCCTGTGCCGGGAGCGTCATGCGCTCCTGGTGGTCGATCCGCCGCAGGCATGGACGCAACCGGCGCAAGTGCTGGCCGGCATGGTGTCCTGGCCGTTTCGCAGCGACCATGCCGCCATGTT
>DAIDKA010000164.1 GCA_027451085.1 Gammaproteobacteria bacterium | reverse complement strand
CAACGCGGCGACACCGACGTCCGGGTTGCAACCCCAGCCTTGCTCCAGGCAGCGGCCTGCGAGGTTCATGGCCCGTGAATGGCCCTGGTGCGCGGCCTTGAGGTACCACATGAGGGCCTGGCGCAGGTTGCGGGTGACGCCCCGGCCATCGAACAGCAGGTTGCCGTAGTTGTACTCGCCCCAGTCGTGACCGCGCAGGGCCGAAGCATGGTAGTGAGCGGCCGCGGCGGTGAAGTCCTGTCCGGTGCCCCAGCCGTTTTCGCAGGCGCGTCCGACCATGTTCATGGCCTCGGCATCACCCTGGTCCGCCGCGCGCCTGAACCAGGTGAGCGCCAGGGCCGGGTCCCGCTGTGCGCCGGTGCCTGCAAGCAACATGCGTCCCAGCCGCAGCTGCGCGGCGGCGATGCCGTGCTCGGCGGCACTACGCACCCAGGGCAGGGCAGCCTGCGGATCACGCAGCAACGCCGACAGTTGCCGGTGGTTCAGCTGCGTCAGACGGTCCACGCGCTGCTGGCGGACCTCAGCGGCCCGGGCGCGGGCCAGTTGCTCGGCGGTCAGCGGCATTGCCTACACCTGCGCCCAGCGACGGATCAGGTTGTGGTAGCAGCCGGTGAGAGTGAGCAGGCTGTCCGCATCGGCATCCGTGGCCGTCAACTTGCGGATGGCGTTGTCCAGGTCGAACAGCACCGTGCGTGCGCCATCATCACGCACCATGCTCTGGACCCAGAAGAACGCCGCCTCGCGCGTGCCTCGTGTGACGGGCTGCACCCGGTGCAGGCTGGTGGCCGGATACAGCACCATGTCGCCGGCGTCGAGCTTCACGGCATGAGCGCCGTAGCTGTCCTCGACCATCAGCTCACCGCCCTCGTAGTCCTGCGGCTGGCTGAGGAAGAGGGTGGCCGATACATCGGTGCGCAGCCGGTGCGGCGTGCCCGGGATATGCCGCACGGCGTTGTCGATGTGGTTGCCGAAGCCCATGCCGGGCTCATAGCGGTTGAACAGCGGCGGGAATACGTGATGCGGCAGGGCGGCGCTGATGAACACCGCATTGCGTTCCAGCGCCCGCAGCACCAGATCCGCCGCCTCCTGCGCCGCCGGGTCGGACTGCGGCAGTTGCAGGTTTGATTTCACCTGCGCCGAGCGAAAGCCGGCGGTGACCCGTCCGTCGCCCCACCTGCCCTGGTCCAGGCGCGAGCGCACCGCTGCGACCTCCCCGGCGTTCAGCACGCCTGCTATCCGCACCAGCATCGGCGTTTACAGCCTGATGTTGATGGACAGCATGGCGCTGCGGCCCGCACCCGGAATCACATGGTTTTCCGCAGGACTGGTGTAGTACACCCCGCTGTAGTAGACCCGGTTGAAGAGGTTCAGGCCGTTCAGCTGCACCGAAAGGCTCGGCGTCACCTGCCAGGAGAGCATGGTGTTCCAGATCACGTAGCCCGGGACGACCGCGCTCTCGCCGCTGTCGGCATAGCGCCGCCCCACCCAGTAGGCGCCGCCCCCGATCTCGAGGCCATGCGGCAGTTCGTACTCGGACCACAGGTTCATCTGGTTGTGCGCCACGTTGGGCATTTCCTTGCCGACGTAGGCCGCCGTAGCCGAGGACAGGGTCTCACCGTCGAGCAGGGTGTAGCCGGCGAACAATTCCCAGTGCTGGGTGATGTAGCCGCTGGCCTGCAATTCCAGCCCCTGCACGCGTTCATCGCCGGTCAGCAGCGTGACTGTGGGGTTCTCCGGATCATTGGTCTGGGCGTTGTCCATTTCGGTGCGGAACAGCGCCGCCGAGAGCAGCAGGTTCTGCAGCACCTGCTGCCTGGCGCCGATCTCGAAGGTCCTGGCCTTTTCCGGGTCCAGGTCCGAGGTCCTGGCGGACAGCGACAGCGCCTCCGCGGAAGGATCAAACGAGGTGCCGAAGGAGAAGTAGTAGTTCTGTGCGGGAGTGGGATGGAATTCAAGCGCGGCGCGCGGGCTGCCCACGTTGTCGGTGTGGACCAGCGTCGTCGTGGCCAGGGTCGAGAACGCCACCTGGCTGACATCGGCCTGGAAGCGGTCGAAACGGCCGCTGAGCAGCAGGTCCCAGTACCGGCCCAGTCCCAGGGTGTCGGTCAGGTAGAACGAGGCCGCATGGGCCGTGGTGTCCGAGCTTCTGGCAATGGCCGGAAAGCCCGCCGGCAGAGGCTCATACGGGTCTGGCGAAAGCAGCGGGGTTTGCGCCACCCAGTTGTTGCTGGAGTTGAACGGGTTGCCGTAGTTGAAAAGATTCACGGTCTGGCGGGAGAACTCGACGCCCGTGACGAGCGTGTGGGTCACGAAGCCGGTCTGGAAGCGCGCGGTGAGGTCCAGCTGTTCATCCAGGTTGGTCTCGATGCCGGAACTGGCCGGGTAATCGCGGCCGACCAGGATTTGCGACAGCGGCTCATCCGCCACGGGGGGCGTGGTGCCGAAGTTCGGCATGGCCTCCAGGTAGGAGAACTGGTAGTGCGCGTACCGCAGGGTGCTGGCGAGGGAGACGTCCGGGCTGAAGTCGTGTTTGTAACGGGCGGTGGTGATGTCCACGAGCGAGGTGTCGCGGTCGCTCGCAAGACCGTAGTCATTGCCGAGCGGCACGGAGGCAGGGCGGCCGTCCACGAAGGGAGTGCCGCTGTCGGGCACGTTATCCTCCTGCTGGTGCAGGTAGGTGAAGACGAAGGAATCCGCTTCGCCGATACCGGTGGCGAAGGCCGGGGCCACGCCCCAGCGGCGGCTCTTCACGAAGTCACGACCGGGGGCTTGCGAGGACTCGCCCATGAGGTTAAGGCGCACCGCGGTGGTGGCATTGACGGGTTGGTTGAAGTCGCCGGTGGCGCGCAGCAGGTCATTGGTGCCGAAGTTCGCACTCATCGAAGCGAATGCAGTGGCGAGTGGTGCCTTGGTCACCTGGTTGACCGCCCCACCGGTTGAGCCGCGGCCGAACAGCACTGCGGAGGGACCCTCCAGCACTTCCACAGCGTCCGCATCGAAGATGTCACGGTCATAGACTGCAGCATCGCGGATGCCGTCGATGAAGAAATCGTTGAAGGCCGAGAAGCCCCGGATGTTGATGGTGTCGCCGCGGGCGGCGCCTTCACCGGCGTTGAGGGTGATGCCGGGCACGTTGCGCAGCGCATCTTCGAGGCGCGTGCTGCCCTGGCTTGCGATCAGCGTGGCGGGAATGACCGTGATCGACTGCGGGGTCTCCAGCGGGGTCTCGCCGAGCTTGTCATGCAGCACGGAACGCACGCCGGTGACCGTGATCTCGCTCAAGTCGTCGCCGTCGTAGCCGCTGTCCGGGGTCCCAGCGGCATTGTCTGCAGCATGAGCATAAGCTACACCGAGCAGGGAGGTGGCGCACAGACTGGTGCTGATCAGCCAGCCCGAGGTACCCACAGCGGGTGCCGATGAATTCCATGAACGAACGGTGAGAAGGGGGTCCGACATCTGAATTTCCTGTCAAGCACTAGTAATAATCCAAATGATAATTATTCGCATTTACTGGTCAAGTTAATTTGAACAGCGCGACGGCGGGTTTGCTCCGGTGCCGATGAGTCGAGTAGACTGCGCGCCCCGCCCGCCGGGAGCCCGTAGGGGAACCGGTCCGTGGCCTGATTCGGGATGTAGCTCAGCCTGGTAGAGCACTACGTTCGGGACGTAGGTGTCGGAGGTTCAAATCCTCTCATCCCGACCAATAAAATCAGTTAGTTAGCTGCGTAGTAGCTACCCAGAAAGGGTCGTAGAAACCTTTTCAAGTCCACATCAAGTCCACCAAGAACGACAAGGCGTAGCAGTCGGCTTTGCCGTGGAGGGGTCCGCTC
>DAIDKA010000163.1 GCA_027451085.1 Gammaproteobacteria bacterium | reverse complement strand
CCGGTCAGGATGCGGATGTAGTTCTTGCGCATCTTGCCCGAGATATGGGCGGTCACGACGTGGCCGTTCTTCAGCTTTACGCGGAAGGTGGTATTGGGCAGGGTCTCCACGACCTCGCCCTCCATCTGAATTGCGTCTTCTTTGGACATTGGGGCGCGGATTCTGCACAAAGCAGGCCGGCAATGCAATGCGGATATCGGCAAGCCTCGGCAGTCAGGGGCACAGCATCCCCGGCTCCCGCCGCACATGCCGGCGCAGCAGCGACTGGAATTGCCGGCGCGGGATGAGCCGGCTGCCCAGGCTCATCAGGTGCTTCGAAGGCAGCTGGCAGTCGATCAAGGCGATGCCCGCGCGCGGACAGATCTGCACCAGGTGCGCGAGGGCGGCCTTGGAGGCGTCGCGCTCACGGCTGAACATGGACTCCCCGAAAAATACTCCTCCCAGGCGGACGCCGTAGAGGCCGCCGACCAGGTGCCCGCCGAGCCAGGTCTCGATGCTGTGGGCATAGCCGAGCTGGTGCAGGGCAAGGTAGGCGGCACGCATTTGCGGCAGCAGCCAGGTGCCCGGGCTGGCGGCCCTGGGGGCCGCGCAGCCGTCGATCACCGCCTGGAAGTCCTGGTCCACCCGCAGTTCGAGGCCGCGGTTGCGCAGGGTCTTGGCCAGGCTGCGGGCGAGGCGGAACTGCGCCGGGAACAGCACGGCGCGGGGGTCCGGCGACCACCACAGCACCGGCTGGCCGGCGCAGTACCAGGGAAAGATGCCGCGTTCGTAGGCCGCCAGCAGGCGGCTGCTGGAAAGGTCGCCACCTGCCGCCAGCAGGCCGGGTGGATCGTCGAGGGCCTGCTCCAGGGGTGGAAAACGTTCCGGCGCATCCGCGGGCGACAGCCACGTGATGGTCTTCAAGATGAAGATGGTTCCAGGCCGGGACCGCGCACGACCGCAGGGCCTTCGATGTCCTGACGGAAGGGCAGATGTTCACTGACCTGCGCGGCGTAGGCGTCGACCGCGGCGCCTTCGCGCTGCAGGTGGTCGCGTATGGCGGCGCGAAAGCGCCGGTCAGCAATGGCGTGCGCCGACCAGGTGAGAGTGGGGGAGAAACCGCGCGCCACCTTGTGCTCACCCTGGGTGCCGGGCTCGAAGCGGGGGATGCCGCGCTCGATGCAGAACTCGATCCCCTGGTGGTAGCACGTCTCGAAGTGCAGGCTGTGGTACTCGGCGGCGGCGCCCCAGTAGCGACCGTAGAGGGCTTCGCGGTGCCAGAAGAACATGGCGGCGGCGACCGGCGCCCCGCGGTGCAGCGCCAGTTTCACCATCAGGGCGCCACCCAGGGTGCGGGCGATTTCAGCGAAAAAGGCGCGGGTCAGGTATGGCTCGTGGCCATGGCGCACGAAGGTGTCGCGGTGCAGGGCGTAGACCGTGTCCAGCAGCCGCGAGTCCATGTCAGCACCGAAGCAGGTCTCGAAGCTGATACCGGCTTCCGCGACGCGCCGGCGCTCCCGGCGCGCCTTCTTGCGTTTGTCGGCGCTGAAGGTGGCGAGGTAGGCCTCGAAGTCGGCATACCCGCGGTTGGTCCAATGGAACTGGCAGTCGCGGCGCATCAGCCAGCCGGCGCCGGCGAAGGCCGCGCGCGAGTCCTCGTCCAGGAACAGGGCGTGGGCCGAGGACAGGCCGAGCCGGTCCACCTGCGTGCCGATGGCATCGATGAGGCGCGCGCGGGTCGATACCGGGTCCAGGTCCGGCCGCACCAGCAGCCGGGTGCCGGTGGCGGGAGTGAAGGGCACGCACACGCTGAGCTTGGGGTAGTAGTCCAGCCCGTGGCGCGTGTAAGCCTCCGCCCAGCTGAAATCGAACACGAACTCGCCATAGGAGTGGCCCTTGAGGAAGGCCGGCGCGGCGGCGGCCAGCCCCGAGGCGTCGACCAGGGCGATGTAGGCGGGCGTCCAGCCGGTGTGCCCGCCCACGCAGCCGGTGCGCTCCAGCGCCGCGAGGAACTCGTGGCGCAGGAACGGCGCATCGGTGCCGGACAGCGCGTTCCACGAATCGGGCGCAAAGGCCTCGATGCTGGCGTGGACAGCAGCGCTGCTCATGGTTGTTGCGGCAGGCCCGAAGACCGGATCACTCGGATGCGGTCAGGAAGCGGTCGGCGTCCAGCGCCGCCATGCAGCCGGAACCGGCGGAGGTGATGGCCTGCCGGTACACGTGGTCAGCGACGTCGCCGGCGGCGAACACGCCCGGCACGCTGGTGGCCGTGGCGTTGCCGTCGATGCCGCTGTTGACCGTGATGTAGCCGTCGCGCATGCGCAGCTGGCCGTCGAAGATCGCCGTGTTGGGCTGGTGCCCGATGGCGATGAACACGCCGGTGACGTCGACCACCTGTTCGCCGCCACCGTTGGTGGACCTGGTGCGCAGGCCGGTGACGCCCTGGCCGTCATCCAGGACCTCGGCGACCTCGTGGTTCCACAGGATCGAGATCCGGCCGGCGCGCTCCTGCTCGAACAGTTTCTCCTGCATGATGCGCTCGGCGCGCAGCGTGTCACGCCGGTGCACCAGGGTGACATGCGAGACGATGTTGGCGAGGTACAGAGCCTCCTCCACGGCGGTGTTGCCGCCGCCGACCACGGCGATGCGCTGGTTGCGGAAGAAGAAGCCGTCGCAGGTGGCGCAGGCGGAGACGCCGCGGCCGCGGTTGCGTTCCTCGGACGGCAGTCCCAGGTACTTGGCCGTGGCCCCGGTGGCGATGATGAGCGCGTCGCAGGTGTAATGCTGTGCATCCCCGCTGAGCCTGAACGGGCGCGACTTGAGGTCCACGGTGTGGATGTGATCGTTCACGATCTGAGTGTTGAAGCGCTCGGCGTGCCGGCGCATGCGCTCCATCAGTGCCGGGCCTTGCAGGCCCTCGACATCGCCTGGCCAGTTGTCGACGTCGGTGGTGGTCATGAGCTGCCCGCCCTGTTCCAGGCCGGTGATGAGCAGGGGCTGGCGGCTGGCGCGGGCGGCGTAGACTGCGGCGCTGTAGCCGGCGGGGACGGAACCGAGGATGATCAGGCGGCTGTGGCGCGTATTGGCCATGTATAATTGTCCTTGACGAAATTTCAGATACGCACCCGATAGGATACGACAATTGGCCGAGTCCACCGCGCGGGCGCGGGGCGGCTCCCGTTTCACGGAGGCCGTGAGCCGGGGGTTGCGTGAAAGCGCCTTCATCGCCCTGGGAATGCTGGCGCTGGTGCTGCTGGTGGCGCTCGCCACCTATGACACCAACGATCCAGGTCCCTTCTACGCAGGGGCGGCAGCCGCCGTTCACAACCGCATCGGCCCGGTCGGCGCCTGGTTCGCGGACCTGCTGCTGTCCATGTGCGGCCGCCCGGCCTTCCTGCTGCCCGTGATGCTGGGCTATGCCGCCTGGCGGATGTTTCGCGCCGCCCGCCAGATCGAACGCACCACCCGCGCCAACACGGTGGTGCGCATCGGTGGCTTTGTGCTGCTGCTGGCGTCGAGTTGTGGCCTGGCCACCCTGCACTGGTCGGCGCCCGGCCTGCACCAGGGTGCCGGCGGTGTCATCGGCATCATGGCGGGCCGCGGCCTGGCCGCGTACCTGGGTTACCTGGGGGCGACCCTGGCACTGATTGCGGCCTGGATGGCGGGCGTGTCCGTGGCGCTGGGCGTCTCGTGGCTGACGGTCATGGACCGGCTGGGCGCCTGGGCCTGGGGTGTGCTGCCATTCATTCGCGCGCGGCTGGCTTCGCGGCGCAACGCCAGCTTCGGGCGCGAGCAGCGCGAGGCGCGCAAGCAGGTGGTGCAGACCGAGCAGAAGAAAACCGCCAAGCGGACACCGCCGCGCATCGAAATCCCATCGCCCCCGGTGCAGCAGAGTGCGCGGGTGGAGAAAGAACGCCAGGTGCCGCTGTTCGAGATGGCCCGGCCCGGGGAGCTGCCGCCGTTGTCATTGCTGGACGATCCCCCGCCGCACGAGCCGCTGTACTCGTCCGAGGCACTGGACGCCATGTCGCGCCTGGTGGAGATCAAGCTGAAGGACTTCGGCGTGGATGTCGAGGTGGTTGCGGTGCAGCCCGGTCCGGTGGTCACCCGCTTCGAACTCAAGCCGGCGCCCGGCATCAAGGCCAGTCAGATCACGACCCTCTCCAAGGACCTGGCGCGCGCGCTATCGGTGATGAGCGTGCGGGTGGTGGAGGTGATCCCCGGCAAGTCCGTCATGGGCCTGGAGATCGCCAACGAAAAGCGCGAGCTCGTGACCCTGGGGGAGATCGTGCGCTCCAAGGCCTATGACGATGTGGCCTCGCCGCTGGCGCTGGCGCTGGGCAAGGACATCGGCGGCGCCCCGTCGGTCGCGGACCTGGCGAAGATGCCGCACCTGCTGATCGCAGGCACCACCGGCTCGGGCAAGTCCGTGGCCATCAACGCCATGGTGCTGTCGCTGCTGTACAAGGCGTTGCCCGAGCAGGTGCGCCTGATCATGATCGACCCCAAGATGCTGGAGCTGTCGGTCTACGAGGGCATTCCGCACCTGCTGGCGCCGGTGGTCACCGACATGAAGCAGGCCGCCAATGCGTTGCGCTGGTGCGTGGCGGAGATGGAACGGCGCTACCAGCTGATGGCTGCCGTCGGCGTGCGTAATCTTGCGGGCTTCAACAGGCACGTCCGGGAATGCAACGAGAAGGGCAAGCCCATCCTTGATCCGGTGATGCTGCAGAAGGCGGCCAACGACCCGGCGTTCGACCAGTCGACGATCCCGCACCTGGCGCCCCTGCCCTACATCGTGGTCATCATCGACGAATTCGCCGACATGATCATGATCGTCGGCAAGAAGGTGGAGGAGCTGATCGCCCGCATCGCGCAGAAGGCGCGCGCCGCCGGCATCCACCTCGTGCTGGC
>DAIDKA010000162.1 GCA_027451085.1 Gammaproteobacteria bacterium | reverse complement strand
GCCAACTTAACTCCTTGTTCTTCAAGGAGAAAGTCTGGCGGAGAGGGTGGGATTCGAACCCACGTATACCCTTGCGGGCATAACTGGAATTCCAGTCCAGCGCCTTCGACCACTCGGCCACCTCTCCGAAATCAGCTGCTTACGGAATCTTCCTGTGGAATCAGGTGAGATTTTCAACCCCGTGACGGGGCTGCCCGAGGCATCCGCACATGATACCACGGAGCGGCGTGCCGCGAAGTACCGCGGGCAGACATCAAGCCGCCGGCGGTGGCCTCGGGCCCCGTGTGGGATCAATGTACTTGGGTGGCTCATCCAGGCAGGGATCATTGACACCCCGTGGCGGCGGCGGCGGCTCATTCAGCTCTGGAATCTGCAAAGCGCTCTTGTTGTCGGGTGGATCGATGCCCACTGGAATCTTGAGTGGCGGGATGCTGTGCGACTGGGACAGCACCTTGTCCTGGTTCGGGCACTCATGCCAGGCCTTGTGCAGCGTATGGCAACCTGCCAGGCCCGAGCCCAAGGTCACCAGCAACGCAACATTCCCGAGTCGTATCAACATCCCTTGTCCTTTTTCAATCCTGTTCAACGCCAAACCCCGGCCTGGCGCAGGGCCTGTTCGACCACGGTGTGAAACTGTGGCGACAGTGGCGTCAGCGGCAGCCGGATACCCGGCGCCATCAAGCCCATGCGCGCCAGCGCCCATTTGACGGCAATCGGATTGGACTCACAAAACAACGCCTGGTGCAGCGCCGCCAGCGGCGCGTCCAGTTTCTGTGCCTCGGCCGCATCTCCCCGGGTTGCGGCAGCGATGACAGCGGCCATGGCCCCGGGCGCCACGTTTGCCGTCACGGAAATAACCCCGCGGGCGCCGTTCAGCACCGCCTCACGGGCAGTGGCGTCATCGCCGCTCAGCACCACGAAGTTCTCCGGCGCCAGGGCCACGATCTCGCGCACCCGGTCCATGCTTGCAACCGCCTCTTTGACCGCCACGACGCGCGGAAGTTGCGCCAGGCGCGACACTGTCGCCGGCTGCATGTCCACGGCGGTGCGCGAAGGGACGTTGTAGGCGATCACCGGCACGCGGGCGGCCGCAGACGCGGCCGCGAAATGCCGGTACAGGCCCTCCTGTGTGGGACGATTATAGGCGGGCGTGACGATCAGCAGACCGTCGATGGGCAGCTGCGACAGCCAGCGGACCTTGTCCACGGTGGTGGCGGTGCAGCTGGTGCCCGCGCCGGCGATCACCTGCAGGCGGCCGGCGGCCTGCCGGCAGGCCCGGATCGTCAATTCCTTGAGTTCCGCGTCGGACAGCGACGGAGACTCCCCGGTAGTGCCGCCGACCACCACGCCGGCGGTGCCGCCCTGCAGGTGGAAATCGATGAGCCGCTCCCAGCCCGCGAAATCGAGCTGACCGTCGGTCCCCATGGGCGTGGCAATTGCCACCAGACTGCCTGAAAACATAATTCCCGGATTTGTAGGGTCGTAGCCGCGTCCGCGCGCAAGAACGCGCGATGGTACGGGGGCAGCTGTGGCCGGGCAAGCTCTGTGCAAGCAAGCAGCCCCGCCCCCCCTTTCACCCGGAAACCACCGCTGGCATGCAGACCCCTATTGATGCCGGCTTTCTCAGGTACACTGCACGCAGTTTCGGATGACGGCCCCCAGATGAAGCAACACCTCGCTGTATCAGCGATCGGCGGCGACCGGACCGGGATGGTCCACGAACTGACCCGGGTCATCAACGACTGCGGGGGCAACATCAGTGAAAGCCGCATGGTGAACCTGGGTTCAGAGTTCGCCATGCTGCTCCTGGTGTCGGGCAACTGGCACTCCCTGGCCAAGCTTGAGACCGAACTCAAGCGCCTGATGGAGACCAGCAACCTTTCGGTACACCTGCGCCGCACCGAACCGCGCGCCGCGCGCACCGATATGCTGCCCTATTCCATCGATGTCGTCTGCCTGGACCAGGCCGGCATCATTTCAGGACTGTCCGGCTTCTGCTCCAGCCGTGGCATCGACATCGCCGAGGTTTCCACCCGCAGCTACCCGGCTGCCCACACCGGCGCACCGATGTTCTCGGCGCAGCTGGTCATCAACGTTCCCAGCCGCATCCATGTGGCGCACCTGCGTGAGGAGTTCATGGAGTTCTGCGACTCCCTCAATCTCGACGCCATCCTGGAACCCGCCAAATCCTAGGACCATCGACACCATGCCTACCGTGGAGCCGGGCCGCAGAGTTCCTGATTTCCAGCTTCCTGCCTCAGGCGGTAGCCTACCGCCGGAGGCGGGCGACTCGATCTGGCGCTTGCAGGATGCCGCCGGTCGCGCGCTGGTGCTGTATTTCTACCCCAAGGACATGACCTCCGGCTGCACGCTGGAGGCCCAGGCGTTCCGCGACCTGTACCCGAAATTCAGGCGTGCAGGCATCGAGGTCGTCGGCATCTCGCGCGACAGCGTCAAGTCCCACGACAGGTTCCGCCAAAGGCACGGCCTGCCCTTTCCCCTGCTGTCGGACGCGGACGAGAAGCTCTGCAGGCTGTTCGACGTCATCAGGGAAAAAACGCTCTACGGACGCAAATACATGGGAATCGAGCGCAGCACCTTCCTGCCGGACGCCAACGGCGTGCTGCGGCGGGAGTGGCGCAAGATCAAGGTCGACGGCCACGCGGAGGAAGTCCTTGAAGCGGCGAAGTCTCTCTGAACCTGGAACCGCGCCCGCGCCCGGCGGCGCGGCAGCAACGGCCCCTGCGGCACAGCCCCGCCTGTTCGTGCTGGACACCAACGTCCTGATGCACGATCCCACGGCGATCTACCGTTTCGAGGAACACGACATCTACCTGCCGATGGTGGTGCTGGAGGAACTCGACGCGCACAAGAAGGGCATGTCCGAGGCCTCGCGCAACGTGCGCCAGGTCAGCCGTTTTCTCGACGACATGATGCACGGTGTCACCAAGGAGCAGATCGACGCCGGGCTGCCGCTGCCCTCCAGCCAGTCCGGCAACGGCAACAGCCCCTCCAGCGGCCGGCTGTTCTTCCAGACCCGGGCGCTGTCGGTCTCCCCGCTGCCGGAGAACCTGCCAGGCAAAGGTGCGGACAACGCCATCCTGGCGCAGACCCTGGCGCTGTCCAGGCAGATGCCCGGCGTGCGGGTGGCGCTGGTGTCCAAGGATATCAACCTGCGCATCAAGGCGGCGGTGCTCGGCGTGCATGCCGAGGACTACTCCAGCGACAAGACACTGGAAGACAGCGACGTGCTGTATTCCGGCATGGCGCCGCTGCCGGCTGATTTCTGGGAACAGCACGGCAAGGACATGCGCTCCTGGAAGGAAGCCGAACATACCTTCTACGAACTGTCCGGCCCGGCGGTGCGCGACTGGGTGCCGAACCAGGGCCTGTACGAAAACACGGCGGAAGGCATTGAGGGCATCGTGCGCAGGCTCGACGGCGACAGCGCCACCATCGAGCTCACGCGCGACTTCCGTACGGAGCGCCACAATGTCTGGGGCATCACGGCACGCAACCGCGAGCAGAACTTCGCCCTGAACCTGCTGATGGACCCGCAGATCGACATCGTGACGATCCTGGGACCTGCGGGTACCGGCAAGACGCTGATGACCCTGGCGGCGGGCCTGGCCCAGACCCTGGAGGCCAACCGCTTCGTCGAGATCATCATGACCCGCGTAACCATCCCGCTGGGGGAGGACATCGGCTTCCTGCCCGGCACGGAAGAGGAAAAGATGGAGCCCTGGATGGGTGCGCTGATGGACAACCTTGAAGTCCTCACCCAGACGCCGGAGGGCGGCAACTGGGGGCGCGCCGCCACCAACGACCTGCTGCGCAACCGCATCAAGATCCGGTCGCTGAACTTCATGCGCGGCCGCACCTTTCTCAACCGCTTCATCATCCTGGACGAGGCCCAGAACCTGACGCCCAAGCAGATGAAGGCGCTGGTCACCCGCGCCGGCCCGGGCACCAAACTGGTGTGCCTGGGCAACGTGGCGCAGATTGACACGCCCTATCTCACCGAAACCACCTCGGGCATCACCTACGTGGTGAACCGCTTCCGGGGCTGGGAGCACTTCGGCCACGTGACCCTGGTGCGCGGGGAACGCTCGCGGCTGGCCGACTATGCCTCGGACGTCCTCTGAGTCGCATTACGATTGTTTACCCCAGGCCGGAAACTATGACGGCACAATCACTGTCCTATGCGCATGCTGAATAGAATTGCCGTGCCCGTGACACTGGCCTTGCTGTCAGGGTTTGCCACCCTGGCCTGCGCCCAGTCGAACCCGGATCTGCCCGAAATGGGCAACCCGGCCGGCACCCTCGCCGACCTCGACGACGAATACGAGATCGGGCGGATGGTCATCCAGGAACTGCGGGACCAGAACGCGTTGTTCGAGGACCCGGAATGCGGTGAATACCTGGAATCCCTGGGTTTGCGCCTGTCCTCACAGGCCCCGGACTCCAGCCGCGTGTTCCACTACATCTGGGCAAACGACGGCGAAATCAACGCCGAGGCCCTGCCCGGCGCCTTCATTATTGTCAACTACGGCACCATGCTGGCGAGCGACAACGAGTCGGAACTTGCCGGGGTGCTGGCGCATGAAACCGCCCACATCGTGCAGCGTCACCTGGTGCGCGGCGCGCTGCAGGCCGAGCACGCGAGCATCGAGACTGCCGCGGCCATGCTGGGTGCCATCCTGCTCGGCGCCTTGGGCGGCGGCGCACCCGCCATCGAGGGCGGCATCCTCGCGGCCCAGGGCATGGGTGCTCAGATGCAGATCAACTTCACTCGCGACGAGGAGTACGAAGCCGATCGCGTCGGCATGGGCTTCCTCTCCAGTGCGGGATTCGATCCATACGGCATGCCCAACTTCTTCGAGGCGCTCACCCGCCAATACGGCTACGGCATGGAGTTATACGTGCCGAAGATGCTCATCAACCACCCGGTCACCCGCGACCGTATTGCCGAGGCCCGCAACCGTGCGGCGCAGATGGCGCATCCGAAGAACCTGAAGGACTCCATAAGCTACGGGCTGGTCAAGGAACGGTTGCGTGTCCTGACGGCCCCCGACACCTTTGACCTGCGCGCCTACTACGCCAAGCGCATGAGCGTGCAGGACCCGCCGCTTGCGATCCGGTACGGACAGGCGCTGGCACTCTACCAGCGCGATCACGCGGCGCAGGCCGTGGAACTGCTCAAGCCCCTGGTACAGGAGAACCAGGGCGTGATCATGCTGTACAGCCTGCTGGGGCAGGCCGAGATGGCCGCGGGCCAGCAGAGCGCGGCGCTCGCCACGTTCGAGCACGCCGAAAACCTCTTCCCGCGCAACGTCCCGCTTACCGTGCGCTATGCCGAGACACTCATCAAGGCCAGCAGGCCGAAGCAGGCCTATGACCTGCTGCTCGACCTGTTCAACAACGCGGAGCCCACCCCGGAGCAGATCAAACTCACCGCCATGACCGCCAGCGGCGCCGGCAATGCCGGGGATGCGTCCTACTACATGGGCGAGTACTACATCAGCAACGGCCAGTTGCCCCTGGCGGTGCAACAGCTGCAACTGGCGCTGGCCTCGCCCGACATCACGGTCATCCAGCGCAAGCGCTTCGAGGCCCGGCTGAAGGAGGTCCGCGACGTGCTGGCCGAAGACCGGCGCGTCCACGGCGCCAGCTCGCAGAACAGCGGCGGCTAGTGGATATTCACCTTGGGCCTGCCACTCATGGGGCAGGCCGGACGCTCCCGCTTTCCCTGTCAACCGCGTACCGGAACGGTACAATCGGGCCGGAACTTATTGCGAGGACTTTCAAGACCATGCGTCGAACGCCCCGGAACACCCAGCCCCTGCGCTGTATCATTGCCGCACTGACCCTCAGCGTGCTCGCTGGCTGCGCCACCCTGCCTCCCGGCACCAAGCCTGATCCGCGCGATCCCCTGGAACGGGTTAACCGCACCATGTTCAAGCTGGACGACGCCCTGGTACGGGACGTGGGCCGGCCGGTGGGCAAGGCCTGGACTGCCGTGACGCCACGCTTCCTGCGCCGGGCGATCGCCAACGTGTATGCCAATGCGCGCGTGCCGGACGTCATGATCAACGATGCCTTGCAGGGCAAGTTCAAAGCTGCGGGCACGGACTTCGCGCGCCTTGCGATCAATACGACCTTCGGCATCGGCGGCCTGCTCGACGCTGCCACCTGGGGCGGGGTGGGCCGCAACGACAACGACTTCGGCCGTACCCTGGGAACCTGGGGCGTGCCGGCCGGCCCGTACCTCGTACTGCCCTTCTTCGGCCCATCCACCGTGCGTGACACCGTCGCCAAGGTACCGGACGCTTATGCCGACCCGGTCACCTACATCAGCAACACCGAGGCGCTGTGGGGTACAGAGGCCCTCGGCATCGTGAACGAGCTCACCGAGACCATCCTGCCGACCTACGACCTGCTGGAATCACAGCATCCCTTTGACCGCTACAGCTTTGCGCGCAACGCCTACCTGCAGCGGCGCGATTTCCTCATCCATGGCAGCAGCCAGCAGAACCTGGACCAGCAGGAACAGGACCTTGAAAAGTCGCTGCAGGGCGATCCGGACGCAACCGGCTCGAAGTCCGCTAGCGGCAGCAAGTAACCCGCACCTGCACCTCCAGGCTGACCGCCGCGTGCCGCAGGTGGCGCCGGTCCGGCTCAGACGAGCCGGTTGACCAGTGCGCCACCGAGCACCAGCCACGCGAACAGCAGCGCTCCCAGCAGCACAGGGCGCAGTCCCGCCTGGCGGATCGCTGCAAGCTGCGTGGCGAATCCCAGTGCGGTCATGGCGCTGGCGAGCAGCAGGGTATCCGCCTGCACCAGTCCGCGCACCACGGCGGGCGGCAGTTTCAGCACGGAATTCAGTGCCACGACCACGACGAACCAGAGGGCGAACCAGGGCATGCTGCGCCGCCAGTGCCCGGCGGCGCCGGTCGTTGCGCCACCCCGGTTGAGCAACATCGACAAGGTGAGCAGGAACGGCGCGAGCATCATGACCCGGACCATCTTGGTGATGACAGCAGTGTCGGCCACCTGCGGTCCCACTGCGCGGGCCGCGGCGAACACCTGCGCCACCTCATGGATGGTGGAGCCGGCATAAACACCGAACGCGACGCCGTCAACGGGCAGCACCTGCCAATGCAGATTCAGCTGGTAC
>DAIDKA010000161.1 GCA_027451085.1 Gammaproteobacteria bacterium | reverse complement strand
CTGGGCATGCCCATCGGCGGCATGCTGGCGGGCAACGACACAAGCGCGCACGACCTCATGCTGCCCGCCCTGGTGTCCATGGGCTTCAACCTGTCGGCATTCCTGATGGTGAAGTTGCGCCTGCCGGAGAGCCGGCGTGCGGTCGCAGCGGACACGACCCCTGACCGCGCGGGTGCAGAGCCGGTCGTGCGTTCACGGCCGCTGGCGTTGCTGATGAGGCGTCCGCAACTGCGCCGCATCGTGCTGTCGGCGTTGCTGGTGACGACGGCGCAGGGGGTGCTCGAGTCCATATTTGCGTTGTGGGCGCTGGATCGTTTCGGCGCCGGTCCGCGCACGGTGAGTTACGCCCTGTTTGTCGTCGCGCTGGCGGCGGTGCTGGTGCAGGGCGGCCTGGTGCGGGTGCTGGCTCCCAGGCTGGGGGCGGCGCGCCTGGCGATCGGCGGCAGCCTGTTCTACCTGTCTGGAATGATGGCGGTCGGTCTGGCGGGCAGCAGCCTGCCGGTCGTAGGCATGGGCCTGGTGCTGTGTGGACTGGGGATGGGCGCGTTCACCCCGTCGAATTCCGCGCTGGCGTCGGGGCAGTCGCAGGGCAACGACAGGGGCGCCGTGATGGGGACCTACCAGGCGGGCAGCAGCCTGGGAAGGGTGCTCGGGCCGTTCCTGGCCGGGCCGGTGTACGCCTCCCTGGGCAGCAGCTCACCTTTCATCATGGCGGCGTGCCTTGCGCTGCCGGTATCGCTGCTGCTGTGGCCGCTCAGAGCGTCAGCGTCGTCTCAAACACCGACACCGCCTGGCCTGTGATCCACACCGCCGCGGGAGCATCGCCGTCGAACTCCACTTCGATGCCGACGCGCCCCGGCCGCTGCAGGTGGTGGCCCTGGGCACCGGTGAACCGCAGCCGTCCGTCCGCCACCGGCAGCAGGCCGAGCTTTGCCAGGTAGACCCCCAGCATGCCGTGTGCATTGCCGCTGACAGGATCCTCCGGGATACCCAGCGCAGGACAGAACATGCGCGCCTCGGTCTGGCAGTCCGGTTGCGTGGGCGACAGTGAGAACACGAAGTAGCCGGCGGCGCCCATCTGCCCTGACAGCGTGGACAGGCGCGCGAGGTCCGGTTTGAGCTGTTTAAGATGCTCGCCTGAGCGCACCCCGATCAGCAGCCGCGTGCTGCCGGCACCCGCGATGAGCGGGGGGCAGCGCGGGTCCAGGAAACCCGGTTCCAGCGCAAGCGAATCCAGCACCGCCAGTCGTTCGCGGTCGTTGATTTCCCGTCCCAGTGGCGGTGCGGACTGGCGGATGGCGATGCGGCGGCCGGCGCCCTCACCCTGCACCTCGATCTGAGCGATGCCGCCCCGGGTGCGTTGCCTGACACGCGCAGCCGCCCCCGGCAGCGCGGAGAGCACGAAGTGCGTGGCCACGGTGGCGTGGCCGACGAACGCGGCCTCGGCGCGCGGGGTGAAGAACCGGACCCGAAGGTCGTGGTCCGCGGCCTCGGCCCTGAGCACGAATGCAGTGTCGGCGTTGTTCAGTTCGCGCGCGATGGCCTGCATTTCGGCCTCGCTGAGGCTGTCCGCACCCAGCACCACGCCGGCAGGGTTGCCCGCGAGGCGGGTGAGGGTGAAGGCGTCAACCTGGTGGATTGCGACCGTACGCGTCATGGGGGGGTGACTCCTCCTGAGTCAGAAGTGGCGGCATTGTAGTCCGCATCGGCGCTGGCACCACCCTTGCAAAACGGGCGCAAGTCACTACCATAGCCGACCAAACCTTGGGGTGGCTCACATGAGCCTGAGACGCGGGATGGGCCCGCGAACCCGTTGAACCTGATCCGGTTAGTACCGGCGTAGGGAGCAGGTGTGAAGTCGCAGTACCTATCCGTCCCCGTTTCGGCAATCCTGTCCCTGGCAGCCGTGCACCCGGCGCACGCCGAAGACGGCGCAACACAGCTGCCGGAGGTGACAGTCACAGCCACGCTGCTGAAAGCCACGCCCCTGCAGGACGTCCCCGCCAGTGTCACCGTGCTGGACTCGGCCACGCTGCGCGCAGCCGGGCAGCAGCATTTCGAGGATGTCGTGGGTCTGGTGCCCAATCTCAACTGGTCGGGTGACACCAACCGTCCACGCTATTTCCAGATCCGCGGCATCGGTGAGCTCGATGAATATCAAGGTGCGCCCAATCCGTCCGTCGGCTTCCTGGTCGACGGCATCGATTTCAGCGGCCTGGGCAGCATCGGCACGCTGTACGACGTGGACCAGGTGGAGGTGCTGCGCGGTCCGCAAAGCATGCGCTATGGAGCAAATGCCCTGGCTGGCCTGATCGCCGTGCAGAGCGCCGAGCCTCAGGACGAGTTCGGCGGCCGCGTCGACCTCGAAGCGGGCGACTATGACATGCGTTCGTACGGTGCAGTGCTGACAGGGCCGGTGACGGCACTGGACTCCGCGTTCCGCCTGGCCGTGCAGCAGTACCAGGGCGACGGCTACTACCACAATGCCTACCTCGGGCGTAACGCCACCGACGGCTACAACGAGACCACGGTGCGCGGCAAATGGCGCTGGCAGCCCGCTGACGACCTGCGCGTAGACCTCACGTTGCTCGACATCAGCATCGACGATGGTTACGACGCCTGGACACTGGACGGCAGCCGTACCACCCAGACCGACCAGCCCGGTGTCGACCGGCAGGACTCCACCGGTGGTGGCGCCCACATCGAGTACAGCGGCTGGAAGTTTGCGAAGCTGACGGTGGCCGTCTCGGCCGCCGACTCCCGGATCCGCTACTCTTATGACGGGGACTTCGGCAATCCGCAGCTATGGGCGCCCTACACCTACCAATATTCCGAGGAGCAGTTCCGCGACCGCACCACGCACAGCCTGGAGGCGAGGCTCGAGAGCCAGGACGGCGGCGTCGTGAACTGGCTGTTGGGTGTGTACGCGCTCGATCTGACCGAGAACCTCGCTGATTACACCCCGGGCCTGTACCTGGACCCGTATGCCCCGCAAAACGACTCTCAGACCGATGGTCTTACCGACAGTCATTTCCACTCCCGCAACGCCGCGGTGTTCGGTGACCTGGACGGCGTACTCGCGAAGCACTGGCGTTGGTCAGCGGGCCTGCGCGCCGAGCGGCGCACGGCGGATTACAACGACATCACCACCGACCTGGTCAATCCCGGGCCGCCGCTGACGCATGACTTCGAGCCGGTGAACCACCTGTGGGGCGGCAACGCCTCGCTGGAATACGTCATTGATGCCGGGCAGAGCATCTATACCTCGGTCGGGCGCGGCTACAAGGCCGGCGGATTCAACCTGGGCCCCGGCCTGCCTGCGAACCAGATACAGTTCAACCCGGAGTCCGACCTCGACTTCGAGCTGGGTTACAAGGCCGAGCTGGACGATCACCGCCTGCGCGTGGACACCGACGTGTTCTACATGAAGCGCAAGGACCTGCAGCTGCAGACCGGGGAGCAGCTGGACCCCTCGAACCCTGACACGTTCGTGCTCTACAACATGAACGTCCCCAGCGGCCACAACTATGGACTGGAGTCGGAGCTGACGTTCATTCCGGACCAGGTGGTGGAGCTGGGCGCTTCTTTGGGACTGCTGAACACGGCCTACCATGGCCTGATGCTGGACGGCGTGGTGCAGCCGGACCGGGCCCAGCCGTATGCGCCGAGCTGGCAGGCCTCCGGGTCGATGACGCTGCATGGCTCGCGCGGTACCTTCCTGCGGTTCGACCTCACGGGCAGGGGTAGTTTCTACTACGACATGCCGGCGCTCGATCCGTACGCCTCGCACGCCTACGTGCTGCTCAACATCAAGGCCGGCATCAAGCTGGGCAGCTGGTCCGCGGACGTCTGGGTGCGCAACGTGACGGACCGCAATTACACGGTGCGCGGCTTCTACTTCGGCGACGTGCCGCCGGATTTTCCCAACCAGCAGTTCACGCAGCTGGGCGACCCGCGCACGTTCGGCGCCGGCATCAGCTATGCCTTCGGCAGCGTGCACTGATGGACATGCTGCTGCAGGCGCTGCGCGCCATGTCGGTGGCCGAGGTGATTTCGGTGCTGCTGGGCGTGGCCTACCTGGTGCTGGCGGTGCGCCGCGGACGCTGGTGCTGGGTCGCCGGTGGTCTCAGTTCGGCCATCATGATCTGGCTGTCGGCGCAGGCGCGCCTGCCCATGCAGGCGTGGCTGAATGTCTACTATGTCGTGGTGTCCGTGTATGGCTGGTGGCGCTGGACCGGGGAGCAGGCGCATACCCCGCCGGTGACCCTGCTGCCGCTACGCTGGCACGCCGCGGGCGTGGCGGGCGTGATCCTGGCGAGCCTGCTGACGGCGCGCATGCTGGCGGCGGAAACCCAGGCGGCCTGGCCGCTGCTGGATTCGCTGACCACCTGGGGCAGCCTCTTCACCACCTGGCTGGTGGCGCGGGCCAAGCTTGAGAACTGGGCGTACTGGTTCCTGATCGACGCTGTGGAAGCCTGGCTGTTCTTCGAGCAGCATCTGTACCTCGTCTCGATCATGACGTTCGCCACGCTGGGGGTGATCGTCGTCGGACAGCGGTCCTGGTGGCGGTCATGGCGGCTGCGCAGTGGCGCGCCGCCGGCGGTGGCATGACACCGCAGGGGCCGTTGTGGGATGAGGTCCTGGCGCAGCTGCCTGGTGAGGTGGCAGGCACAGTGCGCCTGGGAGGCACTGCCAATTCCACCTGGCGGGTTGAGACCCGCCAGGGTGTGTTCGTCGTGCGTCTGCACGATGGCTGGGCGGACCCGGCCGGCGTGGACCGGCGCCGGGAGGCGCAACTGCATGCGGTGGCCGCCAGCGCCGGGCTGGCGCCGGGCATCGTCGCCGCGGATCCGGCCGGCCGCTTCCTGATCACCGAATTCATCGACGGGCGGCTTTGGACAGCGAGCGACATGACCCGGGTGGAGTCGCTGCGACGGGTGGCGCGGCAGCTGCGGACGCTGCACACCCTGCCGCCGCCGGCGGTGGTCGGCTGGGATCTGGGATTGCTGCTGGCGTCGCACGCGCAGCGGCTTGCGGCCGCGGCTTCTGACGCGGAGGCGCAACTGGCGCCATTGCTGGAGCGGGCGCATGCAATCCTGGCGCAAGTCGCGGCGGCTGGCAGGCCGCCCTGCATCATCCACAACGATATGAACCACACCAATCTCGTGGGTCCGGAGCCGGTGTTGCTGGACTTTGAATATGCCGCCGTGGCGGACCCGCTGTCGGACCTGGCCAGCCTGCTCGCCTACTACCCCGGGGCGCAGCCGCACCTGCCGCTGCTGCTGCTGGAATCCGGCCTAGGCCGCGTGCCAGCGGCCCAGTTGATGGATCTCGCCTGGGTATACATCCTGGTCAGCTGGTTGTGGTACCGGCGGTACGAGCTGACGGGCCGGATGCGGGACGCCGACCGCGAGGCCATGGAGGCGCTGCGGCGCCGTGGCGGCCTTCTGCCGGAGAACTAGGGTAGAATGCAAGGCTTCCCCATGTGAGTTTGCGGAGCTGAGTTCATGCCCCTGCTGCGAGTTGTAGATCGGGACGGAGTGGAACACCAAGTGGACGGCCGTGCCGGCGCCAAGGTCATGGAGACCCTGCGCGACCTGGATTATGGCGTGGCGGCCATCTGCGGCGGCATGTGCTCCTGCGCCACCTGCCATGTGTACGTGGACCCGGAGTGGGTCGCAAAACTGCCTGCGCCGATGTCCGATGAGCGCGAGCTGCTGGCCGATCTTGGTAACCGTGAGTCGAACTCCCGCCTGTCCTGCCAGCTCGAGTTCACCGAGGGCCTGGCGGGCCTGCGCCTGACCATCGCGGCAGACGAGTAGACCGCCCGTGAGCTGGATCCTGACGCTGCTGTTCGTCGGGGCCGTGGTGGCCATTGGCCGCATCTACTATGGCGTCCGCAAGATGCGTGAACAGCACGTCAAGGACTGGGACGAAATCCAGATCGACCGGCTGCGCAAATCGGGTTCCGATCCGTTCAGGCCGCACGACGTGGATTTCTTCATGGCCATGCCGAGCGAGGCGGCGGGACTCGAAGTCAAATCCAGGCTCGAGGCCGACGGCTATCGCGTGGACCTGAGACTGGCCCCGGCCAATCCGGGCGCGCAGCCGTACAGCCTGCACGCCATCAAGGCGTTGCGGCTGTCGGTGCCCGGCATGCGCGAGCTGTCGGCGCAGTTCAAGGAAATAGCCAGGACCTCCGGCGGCACCTACGATGGCTGGTCAGCTGCCGCCGTCGCGCGCACCGATCCCACCCACTGAAGGATCATTTCTTTTCAGTCTGCCTGCGGACTGCTTCGGCGGCGGCCGCGATGGCCGCGGGGTCGCCCAGGTAGCGGTGCGAGACGGGCTTGAGCTTCTGGTCCAGCTCGTAGAGCAGTGGTACGCCGGTGGGGATGTTCAGCTCGACGATGTCGGTTTCGGAGACGTTGTCCAGCATCTTGATCATGGCGCGCAGGCTGTTGCCGTGCGCCGTGACCAGGACGTTATGGCCGGCCTGCAGCTCCGGGGCGATGCGGTCGCGCCAGCAAGGTTCCACGCGCGCCAGGGTGTCCTTCAGTGACTCCGAAGCCGGCAGCAGCCGGGGGTCCACGCCGGCATAGCGTGAATCGAAGCGCGGGTGGCGCTCATCGTTCCAGTCGAGCGCCGGCGGCGGGATGTCGTAGCTGCGGCGCCAGAGTTTCACCTGCGCCTCACCGTGCTGCTCCACCGTCTGCGCCTTGTTCAGGCCCTGCAGCGCACCGTAATGGCGTTCGTTGAGGCGCCAGGAGCGTTCCACCGGAACCCACATGCGGTCGGTTTCATCCAGGATGAACCACAGCGTGCGGATGGCGCGCTTGAGCATGGAGGTGAAGGCGCAATCGACCTTGATGCCTTCCTTCAGAAGCTGCCGGCCGGCGCCTTGCGCCTCGGCACGGCCAGCTTCCGAAAGATCCACGTCATGCCAGCCGGTGAAGAGGTTCTCCACGTTCCAGGTGCTCTGGCCGTGGCGCACGAGAATCAGTTTTCCGGACACTTGCGGTGTTCTCCTGTCTGCGTCGGGTTCCGGCCGGTGGGGCGGTCCGGGCGCGAAGCTTACTACACCAGTTTGCGCAGGGCTTCGGCGCCCACGGTGAGCGTGGCGAAGTCGCCGCCGCCGGCGCGCAGGTCCTCCAGCATCTGCCGCCAGCGGGCCAGGGGGGCTCCACCGGCGGCGAGCCAGGCCGCGATGCGTGCCCCGGCCCCGCCACGGGCGCCGCGGCCCAGTGCCTTTTCCACCAGCGCACGGTGGGTGCGCTGCAGTGCGTTGCGCAGTTCCGTGCGGGCGACGGCCTGCCAGCTGCCGTCGGTCTGCAGGGCCTCCACCCGGTCACGCAGCCAGTCGAGACCGAGGCTTGCGCCGAGCTCGAACCACGCGTGGGCGGCGACGGTCACGGGCAGGCGGCGGGCCGCGGCCAGTTCGACGATGTCGAGAGCCGCATCCAGCGCATCCAGGACCGCCACGCGCTGCGCCATGGCCGATGGCACGCCAGCTGCGCTGTACTGCTTGAGCATGGCCCCATGCCGTTCACGCCAGCCGCCCGCCAGGCAGCCCACGATGCCGAAGGTCAGCTCGCGCACGCCCGCGCGCAGCAGGCCGACGGCAGCGTCGACCGACAGCTCCTCCGGCCGCGCCAGCAGCGAGCAGGCCGCGTGGCGCAGCAGGCCGGCACTGGCGTCCATCATTTCGTACTGCACCTGCGCGGCGACCTGGTTGTCCAGTGCCTCGATCCCGCTCCACAGCGCGCGCATGTCGAACACCTCACGCGCGGCGGTCCAGGCGCGCGTGATGCGCGCGGGGGTGGCGCCGGTTTCCTCCTGGACCCCCAGCACGAACGCCGGACCCATGCGGTTCACCAGGCTGTTGGTGGTTGCGGTCACGATGAGTTCGCGCCGCAGGCGGTGCCTGGCGATCCCGGCGGCAAAGCGTGCGCTGACCGCCCGCGGGAAGTAGCGGGTGAGTTCACCCGCGAGATAGGGGTCCTCCGGCACGTCTGATTCGAGCAGATGGTGGCTGAGCCAGATCTTGCCGTATGACAGCAGCACCGCCAGCTCCGGACGCGTGAGGCCCTGGCCTGCACGCTGGCGCGCGGTGAGTGCCTCCTCGTCGGGCAGGAACTCCAGCGCGCGGTTCAGCTCCCCGGCGCGTTCCAGCTGACGGATCAGGTGCCGGTGCTCTGGCAGGCGCGCCACGGCGCGCAGCGCGCCCGTGCTCAGCGCCTGGCTCTGCAGGTAGTTGTTGCGCAGGACCAGTGCGGCGACGTCCTGCGTCATCTTCGCCAGCAGCCGTTCGCGTTCGTTGCCGCGCAGCCTGCCGCTGCGCTGCAGCGGGTTGAGCAGGATCTTGAGATTCACCTCGATGTCCGAGGTGTTCACACCCGCGGAATTGTCGATGAAGTCCGTGTTCAGCCGCCCCCCGGCCTGGGCGTACTCGATGCGCCCCAGCTGCGACACGCCGAGGTTGCCGCCTTCGCCTATCACCCGGGCGCGGACCTCGCGGCCGTTGACGCGCACAGCGTCGTTGGCGCGGTCGCCGATGGCGGAGTGGCTTTCGGCAGCGGCCTTGATATAGGTGCCGATGCCGCCGTTCCACAGCAGGTCCACCGGCATGACCAGGATGGCGCGGATCAGGTCCTGGGGTGTGAGGCTGGCCTGTGAAACCCCCAGCAGCGCCTGCGCCTCGCGCGACAGCGGGATGGACTTCGCGCTGCGGGCGAACACGCCGCCGCCGCGCGAGATTTTCGCGCGGTCATAGTCCTCCCACGAGGAGCGGGGCAGCGCAAACAGCCGCTCGCGCTCGGTGAAACTGCGTTTTGTATCGGGGGCCGGGTCGAGGAAGATGTGCTGGTGGTTGAAGGCCGCCACCAGCTTGATGTGCGGTGAGAGCAGCAGACCATTGCCGAACACGTCGCCGGACATGTCGCCGATGCCGGCCACGGTGAAATCCTGCCGCTGGGTGTCGATGCCGAGTTCACGGAAATGCCGCTTGACCGACTCCCAGGCGCCGCGCGCCGTGATGCCCATCTTCTTGTGGTCGTAGCCGGCCGAACCGCCGGAGGCGAAGGCATCGCCCAGCCAGAAGCCGTATTCGCCCGCAATGGCGTTGGCGATGTCGGAGAACGACGCCGTACCCTTGTCGGCGGCCACCACCAGGTAGGGGTCGTCGCCGTCGCGGCGCACGACATCGGCCGGTGGCGCGATATGGCCGTCGATGATGTTGTCCGTGATGTCGAGCAGCCCGCGCATGAACGATTGATAACGGGCGACGGCGTCCTGCTGGCGTGCCTGCGGCGTCTGTCCCGTGGGGCGCTTGATGACAAAGCCGCCCTTGGCTCCCGCGGGGACGATGACGGTGTTCTTGACGTTCTGCGCCTTCATCAGGCCCAGGACTTCGGTGCGGAAGTCCTCGGGACGATCGGACCAGCGGATGCCGCCGCGGGCGACCTGCGCCATGCGCAGGTGCACCGCCTCGACGTCGGGACTGCAGACGAAGACCTCGAACTGCGGCCGCGGCAGGGGAAGCTCGGGGATGGAGCGGGAGTCCAGCTTGATCGACAGGCGGTCCTTCGGCGCGCCATGCCCGTCCTGCTGCCAGTAGTTGGTGCGCAGCACGGCGCGCACGACGTGCAGGAAGGCCCGCAGGATGCGGTCGGCGTCGAGGCTGGTGACCGCATCGAGCCCGCGGGCGATGGCAGCTTCGATGGCCTGGGTGCGGGCGCGTGCGCGTGGCGACAGGGACGGGTCCGTCTGCCTCGCAAACAGACGGAACAGGTTGCGGGCCACGTCGGGGTATGCCTGGAGCACACGCTCCATGTACGACTGGCTGTAGGTGATGCCCGCCTGCAGCAGCCAGCGGCAGCAGGCCCGCAGCACCGTGATTTCGCGCGCTGTAAGGCCGGTGGTCAGCAGCAGGCGGTTGAAACCATCGTTCTCCACCTCGCCGCGCCACACGGCGGTGAAGCCCGCGGCCAGGCGGCCGGATACGGCCGCAACGTCGATCGCTGCGCCGTCGCGCGACTCGAGCTCGAAGTCCTGGATGTAGGCTGCGCCGGGCGTCGGCCAGTTCAGGCTGTAGGGGCGCTCGCAGATCAGCCGCAGACCGAAGTTCTCCAGCACCGGCAGCAGGTCCGACACCGGCAGTGGCGCGCCGGGCCGCACGAGCGTGAAGTGCATGCGCGTGTCAGGCTCCTGCGCCCGGCGATGCAGCCGCAGCCGCAGCGTCTGTGTGTCGCCCTTGCGGTCCGGTGTGCCCAGCTGCTCCAGCAGGTCGATGTCGGGCAGGGCGTCCACCGGCGCGACGTCCTCGGTGTAGGCCGCGGGGAAGACCTGGGCATAGCGCCGCGCCGTGTCGAGCGCGG
>DAIDKA010000160.1 GCA_027451085.1 Gammaproteobacteria bacterium | reverse complement strand
CGGGATCACCCCCGCCATTCCCAGCGCGCCGACCGCCAGGAGAAACACCAGGGCGGCCGGCAGTATGCGGAACACGCGGCGCAGGTAGAAGGCCGCAAGAGAAGCCGCACCGGAACCGGCTTCCTCATCCAACAGCTTGGTGGTGATGAGGAAACCACTGATCCCGAAAAAGATCTGGACACCGGATACTCCGACGTCGTGCAGAAGTCCCAGGGCCGAAGCGCTCAGGCTCACACCCTGCAGCTTCATCAGTGCGTGATTGATTTCGTCCGAACCGTGGGCCACGAGAACGAGGCCGATGGCCACGGCGCGCCAGCCGTCCAGGGTCGGGATGTTCCTGGCGCTGTCCAGGCTGCGCCGGCTGGCCACGGATTCCATCACGGTACGTGAAGCCACCGGCGCACCCGGCAGGATCAAGTCGCTATCCTGAGCAGCCTGGCGGGCGCCTCGGCAACGACGCGCCCTTCCTGCATGTTGATGCTCTTCTTCACCGTGTTCACGTGCTCGCGCATGAGGGACTCGACCCGCGCGGCCTGGCCGGCCTCCAGGGCCTCATGGACCGCGTGGTGCTGCTGATGGGCAAAGTGCAGCGCCGTGAACATGGCGTCGAGATCGGTGGCATCGAAAGCCACTGCCGCGGCTGCGGCAAACGGCAGGCTGTTGTTGCGGGTGATCGCCCCGCTGATCACGGCACTGCCGGCCTCCGCCAGAATCAGGCTGTGGAAGCGGTTGTTCATCTCGCCGTAGGCCGCCTCGTCGCTTTCGAGCAGGTGGCCTTTGTGGAAAATCCGGTCACCGTCGACCAGGCACTGCCGCAGGGCCGCCAGAAACCCGGGCGACGCTCCGCGCTCGGCGATGCGTCGCGCCGCGAAACCCTCCAGCAGGCCGCGCACATCGACGGCATCGAGGATGTCACCGCGGGTGAAGGTTCGTACGACGTAGCCACGACCGCCGGACTCCACCAGCAGGCCTTCCTGCGCCAGCTGCGGCAGGGCCTGGCGGACCGGGGTCCGCGACATGCTCAAGGCCTCGGCCAAGGCAGCCTCGGCAACGCGCTGGCCCGGTTTCAGGCTGCCGCGCAGGATCATCTGGCGGATACTCAGAATCGCACGAGCCAGGTGGGTGTCCATTGTCATTGTGCTGAATCCTGACCGATGCGTTTTGCGGGGTCAATTCGGGATCCAGGTGCCGGACATAAGCGGTTGATTGTGCAAATAGCAACTATTCATATCACGAGCGGGCGTTTTCTTGACACCGCGGGATCCCGTAAACGAATATCCCGGCCCCGCGATTCGTTCTTAAATAAAGAAAGGACCTCAGTCCATGTCCATCAAGAGCCTTGAAGACCTGATCCAGGCAAACGGCAACGACCCCGTGTCGCTGCTGCGCAATGTGCAGTCCGGCCCGAACGTCTACCCCGGCGTGCCCCCGGAATACACCAACTGGCGCGACGAGCAGCGCGCCTGGCAGGAAGCCGCCGTGCTGTTCAACCAGTCCTACCACATGGCGGACCTGTACGTGGAAGGCCCGGACGCCTTCAAGCTGCTCAACCACCTGGGCATCAACAGCTTCAAGGGCTTCGAGCCGAACAAGGCCAAGCAGTTCGTGCCGGTCACTGAGGACGGCTATGTCATCGGCGACGTGATCCTGTTCTACCTGAGCAAGGAGCGTTTCAACCTCGTGGGCCGCATCCCGGTGCTCAACTGGGTCCGCTACCACGCGCAGAAGGGCAGCTACAACGTCCAGCTGCACCTCGATGAGCGTTCCGCCGCCCGTACCGGCCCGCTCGTCCGCCACAACTACCGCTACCAGATCCAGGGCCCGAACGCCTTCAAGACCATGGAGAAGGTGCTGGGCAAGAAGCCCCCGGAGCTGAAGTTCTTCAACATCACGCAGATGAAGATCGCCGGCCGCCAGGTCAGCGCGCTG
>DAIDKA010000159.1 GCA_027451085.1 Gammaproteobacteria bacterium | reverse complement strand
AGCTCTTGCCGGTCAGCAGCAGCGACAGGGCGTCGTTCTTGACGCGCTTGCGCCAGATCGCGTCGAGCTGCGCCGTGCCTGTCGGCCAGGGCGCATCCTTGCGGTCGTACTCCATCGACTCATCGAGCGTCCAGTCGGGCTCCTTGTCCAGCATCTTCAGCGCAGTCTCGAGGCGCTCGCGGTTCACCTGCTGGAAGCGCGCGAAGATGGCGAAGCCCGGCTCGACGTCGCCGCTGTGGATCATGTCGTCGAAGCGGTAGCGCCACTGCTCGAAGCCCTTGAGGTCCGCGGTGGTGAAATAGCTGCGCTGGCCGTCGAGCGACTCGATGTAACGGTCGAAGATCTGTGACGACATCTTGTCGTCGATGACCACGTGCCGGTAGTGCGCCTCCTCGAGGATGGCGCCGACGCGGCGCGCGATGGCGCGCTGGCGCTCGGTCGGCGCGATGGCGTTGGGCGGCAGGATCGAGGTGCTTGCGGGCGCGATCGAGGAGCCGGAGAGCGCCAGCACGGCGGTCACCAGCAGGAAGGTTGCAGCCAAGGCGATGGAGCGGTGCTGCAGGCGGCTCGGTGTCTTCATATGGTGATAGGCTAGATGTCCCGGTGCGTGGCAGCAAGTCCGCGTTTTTCGTAAAGTTGGGGAACTATCCGGCGATCCGGCCGCAGGAGTATCCCGATGCGTCCGCTGGCAGTACTAATCGGCATCGTCATGGGCTCGGCCTGCGCCTTGTGTTCAGGGCTGTTCCTGACCTGGGTGACGCTGCTGTTCCTGCCCCGGGACGATGCCAACCAGCTTGATTCCGAACGGGCCCCACTGGTGCTTGCAATCTGGGTTTTCGCGGCCCTGACAGGGGTGGCGGCGGTGAGTTTCTACGGCCAGATCCGTGAGCGGACCTGGCGTAATGCCGCCCACGGGCTGCTGGTGGCTGCCCTGGCCGGGGCCGTGTGGGTCTACTGGCCCCGCAGGTAAGGCTGCCCGGACCTGCAGTCGCCTGCGAATTTAACTTAATCAGCCTCGCGCCGTCCGGAACAGGATCCGCAGCAACAGCAGGCAGACCCACGGCCCCACCGCCACCACCCAGCACGCCGGTACGCCTTGCCCGAGACCGAGAAAGAAGTTGTTGACCAGGTCACCGGCTTCGCCGCCCGCATAAGGACCGAATGTCCGCCGGCCCACGATGAAGATCAGCACCGGCAGCAGCAACAGTCCTGTGGCCGCGCCGATCAGGAGCCACAGCAGTTCGCGGCGGATGGCGGCAAGCATCAGGCGCAGGTGTTCATCATGATCGAGGCATAATAGCCGGATCATGGACAAAATCCCCTGTGCAGTGATTGGTGTGGGTTATCTGGGCCGCTTCCACGCGCAGAAGTATGCGCAGCTGCCGCAGGCGCAACTGGTGGCGGTGGTGGATGCCAATGCGGCCGCCCGCGAGGCGGTGGCGCAGGAGGTCGCAGCTGAACCGCTGGCGGATTACCACAGCCTGCTGGGCAAGGTTCAGGCCGTCAGCGTGGTGACCCCCACGGCCGCGCACTTCGGGATCGCAAAGGATTTCCTCGAGGCAGGCGCCCATGTGCTCGTCGAGAAGCCCATCACGCAGACGCCTGACCAGGCGCGCGAGCTGATCCGGCTTGCGAAACAGCATGGCCGCGTGCTGCAGGTGGGGCACCTGGAGCGCTTCAATGCCGCCATCGTCGGCGCCGGACCGCACTTGAAGGCGCCGCGTTTCATTGAGTGCCATCGCCTGGCGCCGTACAAAGAGCGTGGCACGGACGTCAGCGTGGTGCTCGATCTGATGATCCACGACATCGACATCGTGCAGACCATCGTCGGCAGCCCGATCGAGTCCATCGACGCCATCGGCACACCGGTGTTTTCCGAGGACATTGATATCGCCAATGCGCGCATCCGCTTCGCCAACGGCTGCGTGGCCAATGCCACGGCCAGCCGCGTGAGCATGAAGACAGAACGCAAGATGCGGGTGTTCGAGGACGAGGCCTACCTGTCGATGGACCTGCAGCAGAAGATCCTGACTGTGATCCGCAAGAAGCCGGGCGGCGTGGTCGCCGGACAGCTGCCGGTGAGCATCGAGGAGCAGAGCTTCGAGCAGGGTGATGCCCTGAAGGCCGAGATCGAGTCGTTCCTGGAGTGCATCCGCACCGGCAGCAGACCGGTGGTCAGCGGCGAAGCGGGCCTTGCTGCGCTGACGACCGCGATCCAGATCACCGCCCAGGTCAAGCGGCGTACCGTATGAGCCTGCGCTTCAACAACGCATAAGGAAACCGTATCCATGGTCGATGCAGGACTGGTTGCCGACATCCGGGCAATCGTCGGGGATTCCGGGATCGTCACCGGCGAGGGTGTGCGCGAGCGCGCGGACGTCATGGGCCATCACATGCAGGCCACGACGCTGGTGCGGCCGGCTTCGACCGAGGAGGTGGCCGCGGTGCTGCGGCTGTGCCATGCGCGCCGCCAGGTTGTTGTCACGCATGGCGGCCGTACAGGACTGGTGGAGGGCACCGCCACCACTGCCGCGGACCTCATTCTCTCCACGGAAAGGATGACCCGGATCGAATACACCGACGCACCCGGCCGCTCCATGCGTGTGCACGCGGGCGTGACCCTGCAGAGCGTGCAGGAGGAGGCCGAGAAGCACGACCTGATGTTCCCCCTGGACCTGGGCGGACGCGGCAGCTGCACCATTGGTGGCAACATCGCCACCAATGCCGGCGGCGTGCGGGTGTTGCGCTACGGCATGATGCGCGCGCTGGTGCTGGGCGTGGAGGTCGTGCTGGCCGACGGCACGGTGCTCAGGTCCCTGAACCGGATGATCAAGAACAATGCCGGCTACGACCTCAAGCAGCTGTTCATCGGTTCAGAGGGCACGCTGGGCGTCATCACCCGCGCGGACCTGCGGGTGTTCGCCAAGCCGCGCAGTACCAGCACGGCCTTTGTCGCCTGCCCGGATTTCGCGCACTTCGTGCGGCTGCTGGGCGTGCTTGACTCGCGCCTGGGCGGCACGCTGTCGGTGTTCGAGGCCATGTGGCCGGAGTTCTACGAGGCCACGACGTCCAAGGCGACGCCAAACTCGCCGCTGCTGCCCTACGGCCACGGCATGTACGGTGTCATCGAGGCGCAGGGCGCCGAGCCGGGCGCCGACGAGGAGCGCCTGGAGCGGGTGCTGGGCGAAGCCTTCGAGGATGGCCTCGTGGTCGATGCCATTGTGGCGAAGTCCGAGGCCGAGACCCGCGCCATCTGGGCCGCCCGCGAAGATCCCTGGCTGATCGGCCAGCAGTTCGGCGCCACGCTGAACTTCGATGTCAGCGTGGCCATCGGCGACATGGAGGCTTACCTGGAGAAGCTGCGCGCCACGGTCACGCAGCGCGTGCCGGGGGCGCGGGTGTTCCGCTTCGGGCATGTCGGTGATGGCAACCTGCACGTGATCGTGGCGCCGGGACGCGCTGATGCGCCCACGCTGCACGAGCTGGAGGCCCTGGTGTACGGCCTGCTGCGCGAGTTCGAAGGCTCGATCTCTGCCGAGCATGGCGTCGGCATCGAACGCCGGCACTTCCTGGGCATCACCCGCTCGCCGGCGGAGATCGCCACGATGCGGGCCCTGAAGTCGGCGCTCGACCCGCACGGCATCCTCAACCCCGGCAAGATGTTC
>DAIDKA010000158.1 GCA_027451085.1 Gammaproteobacteria bacterium | reverse complement strand
CGGAGGGAGGCGGGTGAAATCGATGGAATGGAAATATAGATCCTCTCTGACAGGGTATTGATGTGGATATTTTACATGTAGCATAGCATGAATCTCGAAAATTCTATCCTTATCAACTTTTTCATCAAACTTAACATCATTTTATGGGACATACCCCATGTTTTGGCATTCCGAAGGCGCGCTCAACCTGCAGAACTCGCTGTCGGTGCGCTACACCAGCCTGCAGTTCTCCCCGGACTGGACCGGCGACCTGCTGTACAACGGCATCGCCCAGGATGCGTTCAAGGCGGACACCGCGCTGGCCTGGCAGACGGACGCCTCCTACACCCTCAACGATGCTCACACGGTGCGCGCCGGGGTCTACCTCCAGTACGACACCTCCACCAGCACCACCGACACGCAGAGCCTGTGCCAGGGCTTCAACGTCCCCGGCATCTGCCTCGCCTCAACGCCCACCTACATTCCACAAACGGTGCTCGATTACGCAACACAGTCACAGGAGATCGAGAGCGCGTACCTGCAGGACGAGTGGAAGATATTCAGCCAGCTGACCCTCAACTACGGGCTGCGCTTCGACAGCTACAACGCCTACTCGCACGGCAACCAGCTCAGCCCGCGCGTGAACTTCGTATGGCAGCCGACCGACACCACCACGGTGCACGGCGGCTACTCCAAGTACTACACCCCACCGCCGTTCGAACTGGTCAGCAGCGCCACCTACACACACTTCTACGGCACCAGCGCCCTGCCCGTCGGTTCCGTCACCGCGGACAGCCCACCGTTGGCCGAGAGCGCCAACTACTACGATCTGGGAGTGCAGCAGAAGGTCCTCGACCAGCACCTGACGCTGGGGGTCGACGGCTACTACCAGCAGATCGACAACCTGATCGACGAGGGCCAGTTCGGCGCGCCGATCATCCTGACGCCGTTCAACTACCGCTACGGCCACATCGGCGGTGTGGAGCTCACCGCCAACTACGCGGTGCAGAACCTCTCCATCTACGGCAATGTGGCCACCCAGACAGCCAAAGGCAAGGACGTCGAGTCCTCGCAGTTCAGCTTCACCCAGGCACAACTCGCATACATCCAGGACAACTACATCCACCTGGACCACGAGGAGCGCGTTTCGGCCTCCGGCGGCGCATCGTACCTGCTGTATGGCACACGTTTCAGCACCGACCTGCTGTTCGGCACCGGACTGCGCGAGGATGGACCGCCCGGCGCCCTGCCGGATGGCTCCGGCATTCCCAACGGGGACCACACGCCCAGCTACCTGACGGTCAATTTCGGCACCTCCCACGCCTTCCAGATGCCTGGCGGCCCGCTCACGCTGCGCTTTGACATCATCAACCTCACCGACAAGCAGTACGAGATCCGCAGCGGCTCGGGCATCGGCGTGTTCGCCCCGCAGTGGGGCGCCAGCCGCGGGTTCTTCTTCGGCGCGAGCAAGGACTTTTGACTCCAACCCATCACAACTTGATACAAAGGCAGGGGTTACGTAAAACCCATGCCTTGGGTCCGTGGGAACGGCCCCATAATGGGTCACCGCCTCTTCTGCGACGCTCACATGGCCGATTGGCTGCACCTCACCCGCAACAGCGCGCCGCTGGTCCTCAGCATCCCGCATGCCGGCCTCGGCATTCCGCCGGACGTGGAACAGGACCTGGCGTCCCCGTTCCTCGCGCGCCTGGACACGGACTGGTGGGTGGACCGGCTGTACGATTTCGCCGCCGATCTGGGCGCGACCATCGTGCGCACCGCCGTGTCGCGCACGGTGATCGATGTCAACCGCGACCCTGGTGAAGCCGACGCCGGCCCCGAACAGACCCGCGTCACCACCGGCCTGTGCCCGCTGACCACCTTCGACGGCCGGGCGCTGTACCAGCCGGGCCGGGAGCCGGCCCCCGGCATCATCGAGGCACGCCGCCGGCTCTACCATGAGCCCTTCCACTACGCGCTGGCCGCGGAGGTCGCCCGCCTGCGCGCGCTGCACCCGACTGTCGTGCTGCTGGACTGCCATGCCATCAGGTCGCGGGTGCAGACACTGCTTGCGGAGCGGCTGCACCTGTTCAACATCGGCACCAACGGCGGCACCAGCTGTTCCACCGCGCTCACCTTCGCCGTGGCGCGCGAATGCGCGGCCAGCGGCCGCAGCTACATCACCAACGGACATTTCAAGGGTGGCTACATCGTGCGCCGCCATGCCCAGCCCGACCACGGCGTGCACACCCTGCAGCTGAACCTGGCCTGCCGCGGCTACCTGCATGAACCGGAAGAGCCGCTCAGTGAGGACAACTGGCCGGTGTTCTACGACCCTTACTTTGCCGAACCCATGTGCCAGATATTGCGGCGTATACTGGTGCAATGCCTCAAGTTCGCGCAATCACGCTGATGCGCCCAGGGTTCCCTGCATGACCTGGCGCCGCCGCCGCTACCATGGCCGCGACCTCTCCCGCGCGCTGTCCATCGAGGACCTGCGCCAGATGGCCATGCGCCGCGTGCCCAATTTCGTCTTCGAGTACGTCGAGGGTGGCGCGGAGGACGAACAGGCCCTCAAACACAACCGCGAGGGCTTCAGCGCCCTGCGCCTGGCGCCCCGGACCCTGGTCGACACCTCGGGCCGCCACATGCGCACGACGATCTTCGGACGCGAAAGCGCCTCACCGCTGGTGATCGCACCCACCGGCGGCAACGGCATCCTGCAGGCCCGCGGCGACCTGCAGCTGGCGCACGCCGCAGGCCAGGCCGGCATCCCCTTCACGTTGAGCACGGTGTCCACCGTGCCTCTTGAACAGGTCGCCCGGGAGGTCACCGGGCGGCACTGGATGCAGCTGTACGTCATGGAGAACCGCAAGGTCGCCGAGGACATCGTCACGCGCGCGGATGCCGCCGGCTACGAGGCCCTGGTGTTCACGACCGATGCCAATGTATTCGGCCTGCGCGAATGGGACCGCCGCAACTACGCGGCGCCAGGCCGCCCCACCTGGCGCAATCTCCTGGGGATGCTCGGGCACCCGCGCTGGACCTGGGAGGTCATGCTGCGCAACGGCATTCCGCAGTTCGAGAACCTGAAGAACTTTCTGCCTCCCGGCGCCGCCAACGCCGTGGGCGGCAGCACCATTCTGCCAAAACTGTTCAATACCCCCATCAGCTGGGCGGATGTGCAGTGGCTGCGGCGCCTGTGGCCACGCAAGCTTCTCATCAAGGGCGTGCTCAACGTCGCGGACGCGGAACGCGCGGCCGCCGCGGGTTGCGACGGCATCGTGCTCACCAATCACGGCGGCCGCCAGATGGACCACTGCGTCTCGGCGCTCGACATGCTGCCGGAGATCTCAGCGCGCATGGGCTCACAGCTCACCCTCGTCGTGGATGGCGGCTTCCGCCGCGGCACCGATGTGGTGAAGGCCCTGTGTCTTGGCGCCGACTGCGTGATGCTGGGCCGCGCCACCCTTTATGGCCTGGGCGCCGGCGGCCAGGCCGGCGTCACGCGGGCGCTGGAGATTCTGACCGGTGAAATCGATCGTTGCCTGGGCCACATGGGCGTCAACTCCGTGGCCGAGCTGAACCCCGGACTGGTGCGGCGGGTGTAGCAACTCCAGCGCCCGCGTCAGTCCGCGCCGGCCATCGGAGAATCCGGCGCCAGCTCCACGCCCTTGTGCAAGGCCCATCCCTGCCACTGCCGGTGCAACGCCGTCACCAGGGCAAACCCCAGTGCCGCCAGCACCCCGAAGGTGGCAAAGCCCATCTGGTAGCTGCCGGTGCTTTGACGCGCGAGTCCCATGATCACCGGCAGGTAGAAGCCGCCGATGCCGCCGGCCGCCCCGATGATCCCGGTCATCACACCGGTCCGGCCCTTCCAGCGGTGCGGCACGAGCTGGAAGGTTGCGCCATTGCCCAGGCCGAACCCCAGATACAGCGCTGCCAGCAACGTGATGCCGCCGGCCAGGGGTGGCATCAGCGCGGCAAAGGCGAAATTGCACAGTGCAATGCCGGCCAGCAGCACCCTCAGCGCGCGGACACCTGAAACGGCGTCTGCAATCAGACCACCCACCGGCCGGACCATGGCGCCGGCGAACGAAAGCACGGCCATCACGAGCCCGCTGTCGATTTTGGACAACTGGTACTGAGTCGTCAGCAGCAGGCTGACGTAGGAGGACATGCCGACGAAGCCACCGAACGTGATGCTGTAGACAAGCATCATCACCCAGGTGTCGCGTTCGCCGAGGACCGCCAGGTACTTGCGCGGGAGCACCGCCAGCGCCACCAGCGCGCCGACCACCGGCAGCAACAGCTGTCCTGCGCTGCCATGGCCGAACAACCCTGCGTTCACCAGCAGGACCAGGCCGATCACGCCGGCCAGCGACAGCACGAAGCCCAGCAGCGCGCGCGCTGCACTGCCGCTCTTGGGACTGCGATCGTCAGCCCAGAGGATGACGCTCACGGCGGCGACAGCCAGCAACGGCAGCGCCGCCCAGGTTGCATGCTGCCAGCCATAGTGCTGCGCAAGACCTGGAAACACGAAGCCATCAACGACCGCGCCGATGTTGCCTGCGGCGGCCAGACCCAGCACCAGGCCCTGCACGCGTGGCGGGTAGCTGCTGCCGGCAAGCGGCAACGCCACTGCGAAGCTCGCTCCACCCACGCCGAGAAAGCCGCCAAGCACCAGCAGCAGCGCGTAACTCGGGACGATCGGCAGCAGCAGCAGGCAGGCCGGAATCGCCGACAGCGAGATGCCGAACAGCGCCAGCCTGCCCCCGTGAACCGACTGGAAGAGGTTGCCCAGAGTCACGCGCACGATGGCGGCGACGAGCACAGGAACGGCCACCAGGAAACCGGACTGCGACGCGGACAGATCCAGTTGCTTGGCGACGAACGGCGCCAGCGGACCGAACATGACCCATACCGTGAAGC
>DAIDKA010000157.1 GCA_027451085.1 Gammaproteobacteria bacterium | reverse complement strand
GATACACCCGACACCCTGGGATTCCTGACGGACACGCTGGATCACGCGGGATTCACCGTGCTCATCGCCACGGACGGCGAGAGCGCGCTGGCGCTGGTGGACCAGATCACGCCTGACCTGGTGCTGATGGACGCGGTCATGCCGAGCATGGACGGCTTCGAGGCCTGCCGGCGCCTGAAGCGCGAGAAGCTGCTGGCGCACCTGCCGGTCATCTTCATGACCGGCCTGTCGGAAACGGAGCACGTGGTGCAGGGCCTGGCGGCCGGCGGCGTGGACTACGTCACCAAGCCCATCGTCATCGACGAGCTGCTCGCGCGCATCCGGGTCCACCTCGCCAATGCGCGCATTGCCGCGGGCAGCCGCGCGGCGCTGGATGCCACAGGGCGCTTCCTGCTCGCCACCGACGCCAATGGCCGGCTGCTGTGGTGCACACCGAAGGCGAAGCAGCTGCTGGCGGAGCTGTTTCCCGGCCATGGTGAAGATCAGGGCCTGCCGCCACACGTCGTGCAGCAGTTCACCCGGCTGCGACGCCAGGGATCCCCGCCGCCCCACTCCTTCCTGGAGGCTGGCGGCCGCCGTGTGGAACTGACCTTCCTCAGCTCCACCGGGCCTGACGAGCTGCTGTTCCGCATGACGGAGAACAGCACGCTGCCGGATGAACAGGTGCTGCAGCAAAGCCTGCTGCTGACCGTGCGCGAATCCCAGGTGCTGCTGTGGATCAGCCGCGGCAAGTCCAACCGTGAGATCGGCGCGATCCTCGACATCAGTCCACGCACGGTGAACAAGCACCTGGAACAGGTGTTCGTGAAGCTGGGGGTCGAGAACCGCGCGGCGGCTGCGGCCCGTGCGGTGCGCTCGCTGGCGCGCTAGACGTCCCGGGTCATCGGTCCGCCCCGTCGATCCTCAGGGTTTCAGCGCAACCATCGCCTGACGCCGGCCGACCCGCCGGTTGAGCCCCTGCTGCGGGGATCTGCCCGCAGCAGGCTGGATGAAACGGCAGCCGCTCAAGGATGCCCCTCCTTGAACTGCACTTTCGCCGGGGCGGACGCGGCGCCGGCCTGCTGCCTGGCATAGGCCTCGCGGGCAACTGAGATCATGTTGTCGCGTATCTGCTCGACCTGCGCCGACGTCAGCAGGTCATCCCAGGCCGGCATGCCCTGCTTCTCCAGCGCTCCGCCGCGCACGACCGACTCGAAGGCGCTCGCGTCGTGGATGAAGCCGGAGCGACGCAGGTCGGGCACAGCGGCCCGATCGGCATTGCCGTGGCAACCGGCGCAGTTGGTGGCGAACAGCTTGCCGCCCGCGGCGATGTCCGCCGCCGTCCCCGCCTGGGCGGGCGGCGCAGGAATCGGCGCAATGGGTCCGAGCAGGGGGGGCATCGGCGTCGGACCGCCGTCGAGGCGGAAGGCGATGATGCGGTTGTCGTTGCCACGCTCGGCCGCGACATTGCCCGGCATCCAGAAGTTCCAGCCACCGCCGCCGCTGCCGGCCAGGATGGCGATGTACTGCACCCCGTTCACGGTATAGGTCATCGGCGCGGCGATCAGCGGACTGCCCGTATCGATCTCCTTGATGACGGCACCCGTTTCGTCATTGAAAACACGCAGATGACCGTCGATGCTGCCCTGGACGACGATGCCGCCGGCCGTAGACAGCACACCGCTGTGATCCATGAACGTCGGGTAGCGGTGCTCCCACACCACCTTGTGCGCGGCCGGGTCCCAGGCTTTGAGCGACGCGTGCATGTCCATGCTCGGCAGCGTCTTCAGATGCTCAGGCGTCAGCAACGGCCGCAGGGCCGGCGGCAGCAGCTTCGGCGGCAGCAGCAGCTGGGTGGCGAAGATCACCTGCACGCCCGCGAACATCCGCTCCTGCTGGTGCGGCGTGTCGGGGTCCTGCAGCAGGGCCTGGCCGCTGTGAGCGGTGGGGATGTACACCAGGCCGGTATGCGCCGAGAGCGACATCGGGTTGAAGTTGTGCCCGCCGACACCCGACGGGAACACGATCACCGGCTTGCCGCGGGTGTAGTCGACGTCCGGGTTTACGATCGGGCGACCGGTCTTGAGATCGACGCCCTTGGTCCAGTTCGCAGCAACGAACTTGTCTGCGGCCAGAAGCTCGCCGGTGCCGCGGTCCAGTACGTAGAAGAAACCGTTCTTGGACGCCTGCATCAGCACGTCGCGGTCGGCGCCGTTGATGTGCAGGGTCGCCAGCATGATGGGCGGGGTGGCGTCATAGTCCCAGCGCCCTCCCGGGGTCTCCTGGTAATGCCACACGTACTCGCCCGTGCTGGCGTTCACGGCGACGATCGAATCAATGAACAGGTTGTCGCCACCGGACGGGCTGCGGTAGGCGCTGTTCCAGGGCGCACCATTGCCGGTGCCGAGGTACACGAGGTTGCGCTTCGCATCGTATGCAATGGCGTCCCACACATTGCCCCCGCCGCCGCGGCTGGTGTCCCGGTGCGGATCCCAGGTCTTCTGCGCCATCGCCATCGCCTTGTCCTCGGCGGGCCTGGCCGGATCGCCGGGCACGGTGAAGAACCGCCAGGCCAGCTTGCCCGTGTCGAGGTCATAGGCGGAGACATAGCCGCGTGAATCAAACTCCGCGCCGCCGTTGCCTATCACGACCACCTTGCCCACGATGGCTGGCGCGCCGGTGATCGAATAGGCGCGCTGATGATCAACAAAAGTGTCCGCCTGCCACAGGACCCGGCCGTCCCGCGCATCGAGCGCGTACAGCACGCCCTCGAAGGAGCCCACATAGACCTTGCCCTGCCACACCGCGACGCCGCGGTTGACAAGGTCGCAGCATGAGCCGCGCGCGTTCCTGAGCTTCAGCGGCGGCTCAAACTGCCACAGCAGCCTGCCGGTGGCCGCATCCACGGCGTACACCCGGCCGGCCACCCCCGAGGTGTACATGACGCCATCCACCACGATGGGCGTCGCCTGCATGCCGCGGTTGGTGCCGGTCTTGAGCTCCCACGCGAAACCCAGGCGGGCTGCGGTATCGCGGTTGATCTGCGTCAGAGGGGAGAAATGCGTCCCGCCGGCATCACGGCCCCCGGTCAGCCACTGCCCGGGCTCCTTGTCCAACCCGTTCAGCCGCGCCTGATCGACCTGTCCGGGCGGAGCGGAGGATGTCGCGGCTGATGACGCCGCGGCCGAGGATGAAGCTGGAGGGGTCTGCGTCCCGCAGGCCGTCAACAGAGCGGCCGCCAGGCCGGCGAGGACTGAATGGGTTGCACGCACGTTTGGAAGCCCCCGGTGAACTTGAGTCAGGGCGGTATTGTAAGGTCTGCCCGGTCTGCGCGCCTGTCCCGCCGGCGCTACAGCGTGACCCGTGGTATGAGCAGGTAGGAGGCGGTGTCCCCACCGGTGTGCAGGTGGTGCCGGCCGCGATTCACCGTGTCCTCGTGCCGCGCATACAGCATGGGCTTGGGGCAGGCGTAGACATCCCGCCCGCGCACCTGCAGCCGCAGGGCGCTGCCGGCCTCGAAGTGGGTGCCGGAGGGCCAGATCTCAACATCCACCGCAACCGTCTCGCCTGGCCTGATCTTCTGTGAGCGCCGGTGGGTGAGCACGGGTTGAAACTCGGTCGAGGCCGGGTCCAGTTCCCGATGGGAGACCCGCAGCCAGCCCAGCGCCAGCGGACCATCCTCGAACACCGCGTAATGCACGAAGGGCACGCGCCGGCCCAGCGTGTCCAGCTTGTCGATGGCGACGAACAGGTCCATGTCGTCATCGGACTCGGCGGAAACATACAGCCGCAGCTTCATGTATCCGACCAGGTCGGCGGCCTGCGCGAAGCGGTGTTCGAAGCAGGCGCCCGGCCCGTCTTCCAGCGACTCGTAGCTTGCGACGGCGGCGCTGTCCGGGGCCGTGGTGACCAACGTCCGGTTCCCTGCATCGAGGTAAAGGCGCTGGTACTGTGTGGACTCCACCGGCCAGGCAGCCGTCGTCCTTGTCGCACCGACCCCGGCGCGCTCGCGCACCTCCAGCCGCACCTTCGGCCAGTGCATGAGGTCCGTATCCAGCCCCTTGAGGAAGTGATCGAAGAAACACCGCTGCCGCTCGCGCGACTGCGGTTCGTAGTACCACTGCCACTTCTTGCGGCCATGGACTTCCAGCCACTTGTGCGCCGAGCTGATTTTCCTGAAGCCTTCCAGGGTGCCGCGGGTGTGCAGCGCGTGATCGCTCCAGCTGCCGACCACGTAGGCCGGAACCTTGATCCTCTCCAGCTGCGCAGCCTTCGAGGCCCAGAACTCATCGTAGAACGGGTGCTCCAGGGTCTCGCGCCACAGGTCCTCGATATCGTGATCGGAGGCACCCCAGCGCACCTGGATGTAGGGCCAGAAAAACGTATCGGGTATGCCGCCGTGATACGCAACCTCGCGGTAGGTGTCGCTCCATCCTTCCCAGGGATTGATCGCAGCCAGGTGCGGCGGATTCAGTTCCGCCACCCGCCACTGCATCACCGTCAGGTAGGACACGCCGGACAGACCCACCCTGCCGTTGCTCCAGGACTGCACCCCGGACCACTCGATCACGTCATGAAACGCTTCAGCTTCCTCCGGCGCGCAATAGTGTGCCTGCGTGCTGGCATGCCAGGTGCCGGGGATGTCGACGGTGATGACGGCATAGCCGTGGGACACCCAGTACAGCGGGTCAGGGGCTTCAAAGATGGTATAGGGCGACTGCCATTCGGGGCGCACACCACTGGCCGGATAGATCTTTGCCAGCGGCGCGGGATCGTGCTTGCCATAGGGCGTCCAGCCGATCAGCGGCGGCACGGCCACCCGCTCATCGACGGGGCGGAAAATGTCGGCAAAGACATCGTAGCCGAATCGCGTCGGAATGCGCACGTCGCGCTCGATCAGCATTCCGTCCTGGACGGTGCGGAGGTACCCGCGCGGGCGCGCACCCCGGAACTCGGGCGTGTTCAGCGGCCTGCGGAACCGGTAGGCGATGGCAGGGCGCGTCGTTGCCACGGCTGCGTCCTTCACGTTGCCGGCCGGACTTCATGCCGAACCATGTCCCCGCCCCGGCGGACGCGGATGCAGGCTATCAGACCGTCACGCAGCTCATAGCTCACCAGCACGCGACCCTCGATGTACTCGCCCTTCCTCAGCGCCCCGACCACGAAGTCCGGTGCATCCTCGACTGCGGTGAAGCGTGTAATGGCATCCAGCTCGATCGCGGCATCCGTCATCCGGACGCTGTTCTCGGTGAGGCTTTCGCGCACCCGCGCAAACATGGGCCGGTAGAAATCCACGATGCCCTGCCGCCCCGAGATCGGCGGCACCGAACCCAGCTCAAGACGGACGTCTTCGGTGTAAAACCGCGGGAACCGCTCGAATTCAGCATTGCTGAACGCCGCCATGTAAGCCCTGAAGGCGGCCACCTGGCTTGGATGCGCACCCAGCCGCGGCAGCTGGGTCACCCCCTTGCCGGGCGGCCAGGTCATCGACTTCAGCTCCACGATCCTGTCACCGCGCAGGCGGTACGTCACAAAGAACTTCACCGTCATGAGGTCGCCCGCCCGCATGGCGCCGAACGGGAAATCCGTCCGCTCCTTGCTGGCGTGGAAGTCCATGTCAATCTCGGCGAACAGCAGATCGTCCCGCTGCAGGACCTGCTGCGGACGCATGACCTCCCGGATGCCGTTGTGGGCCCAGTCCAGGAACGCCTTGAGTTCCTGCTTGCCGCGGTGGTTGCGCGTGCCACCGGTGAAGACCACGTCATCATCGAAGAATCGCCCGACCAGGGCGGCGTCATCTCCGGTGTTGAACAGCGTCTCGTATTCCTTGTAGTCCAGCACGACCCACCCCCGCTGTGAGAACCCCGGGAACAATGCCGCTGAAGCGAGGGCGGGTCAAATCCCCGTCCCCGCCGGCTACCGGCGCGAGCCGCTCCACCTCAGGGCGCCAGGTACTTGGCCTCGAACATGAGATACGCGCCGAAGCCCGGATCGGGCTCGAAATACCGGCCATTGGCGTCGTTCAGGATCACCGAGTCCACGTAGGCCTTGTTGAACAGGTTCTCGATGCGCACGAATTCGCTGGTCTGCCAGCGATGCGACTGCTGCTCGAAGCCGGCGCGCAGGCTCTCGGTCCAGAAGCCGCCGGCATAGGCAGTGTTGCGGTCGTCCGCATAGATGCGCGAGCGCACCACCGTTTCGGCCACGGCCTTGAATCCCAGCGCGGGGTAGGTCCAGGTGATCCCCACGTATCCCTGGTTCTGGGCGATGGCCGGCAGCACGTTGCCGGCGGGAATCATCACTGTCGCGCAGGGGATGCCCACGCAACCCGCGTAAGCGTCGTCCACCACGGCCTTGATGTAGGTGTAAGCCAGGCGCAGCGAGAAGCTGGCCGGCAGCGGCACCGTCGCGCCAAGCTCTGCGCCACGCCGCTCGGTGGCGCCGATGTTGTCGTAGACGGAGCGGCCACCCGAGCTCTGCAGCACGCCCAGTTCATCGCTGGTGCGGATGTAGAACACGTCCGTGTCCACCGTCACGCCCGCATCGCGGTACTTGGCACCCACCTCGTAGTCGTTGCTGCGCGCCGGCTGCAGCCCGAAGTTCATGCCGGGCAGGTTGCCGGAGACGGAGCGGTAGGCCAGCTCGTTCAGCGTCGGGGTCTCGAAGCCCTTGCCGAACGAGGCGTACACGGAAACATCATGCCTGAGAAGATAGCTCAGGCCGGCCACCGGGTTGGTGGCCGAGTAGCGCGTACCCGACAGCGGCAGGGTTCCGGGCGTGAGCAGCTCCGCGTTCGAGCTGATGTCGATCACGCTGTTGCGCACGCCGGCCGTGGCGGACAGCCGCGAGGTCAGGTCCCACTGGGTCTGCAGGTACTCGTCGAGGTCGTGCATCCGGTTGATCTCCATGCGCCGCAGCGCACCCTGCACGCCCAGCTCCTGGCCGACGAAGTTGTCGTAGCCGTAGCGGTGCTCATCCATGGCGTCGTAGCTGAACCCGGCGGTGGTGGTGAGACTGGTGCCCCAGAACTTGCGCCGGTCGGTCAGATGCGCATCGACACCCGCGTAGTTGCGCGCCAGGTCGATCATGCCGCCGGGGCTGGTGGGCGCGGCCTGGGTGCCCAGGGGAATGGCCAGGAACTGGTCGGTGGCGCGATGGCCGCCATAGGTCATGACGGACAGGTCGTCGTTGGACCCGAGGTGCCGCTGGTAGTTCAGGCCCAGCTGTTCCTGCGACAGCGACTTGCGGGTGTTGAACTGGTCCGCACCGGTGCCCGCCTGCTCACGGTTGCCGGAGTCCAGCTGCGCGGTGGTCAGGCCCAGGGGATCACCGACGTAGGGCGTCTGGATGGCGTTGAGCACCACCGTCAGCGTGGAGGCCTCGTCGAGGTTGAAACGCACCTTGCTGTTGAACAGATTGCGCTGCGCGCCGCCGTGGTCGCGGTAGTCATCGGTCTGAAAGTGCGAGGCGTCCACCAGCCAGTTCACCCGGTCGCTGCCACCGCCGGCCATCATGTATTCGCGCTGGCTGTTCAGGCTGCCGTACTCCAGCGAGCCGTCGAGCTCCAGGCCCTGCGGAGCATCGCGGGTGAAGACGGCGATGACGCCGCCGGAGGAGTTGCCATACAGGGCCGAGAACGGGCCGCGCAACACTTCTATGTGATCGGCGCCGGACAGATCGAACTGCGAGAACTGGCCCTGCCCGTCAGGCATGGTGCCAGGTATGCCATCCGAATACAGGCGCACGCCGCGCACCCCGAAGGACGAGCGCGCGCCGAAGCCGCGCGAGGAGATCTGCAGGTCCTGGGCGTAGTTCTGGCGGTTTTCGGCCGATACGCCCGGGATCTGCTCCAGCGATTCCGACAGGTTCACCTGCGACTGGCCGTACTGGATGGCATCGGAGTCCAGGCGATCCACCGACATCGGCAGCCGGAAGCTGTCCTGTGCAGTGCGTGTTGCGGTCACGACGATGTCCGTCAGGTCGTCCGCAGCGGCCGGCCCAAGCCACGCGCCACAGGCGAGCGCCAGCGCCAATCCATTGATTATTTTGTTATTTCTCATCAACCCCCCTGCGTTGTTCTTATTCTCTACAATGCGCGCCGTGCAGCCCATCGAGAAAATCGCCAAAAAGGATGCAGCCACGCAGGCGCCCGGCGGGCGGCTGTTCGTCATTTCTGCGCCGTCCGGAGCCGGCAAGACTTCGCTGGTGAAGGCGCTGCGCGCGCGCAATCCGGAACTTGCGGTCTCGGTGTCCCACACCACCCGGCCACGCAGGCCGACGGAACAGGACGGACGGGAGTACCACTTTGTTTCCGCCGAGCGCTTCGAGGAACTGGTCGCCCTGGGCGCGTTCCTGGAGCACGCCCGGGTGTTCGACAACTACTACGGCACCGGCAAGGCGCAGGTGCAGCAGCTCCTGGCCGGCGGAGCGCATGTCATCCTGGAAATCGACTGGCAGGGCGCCCGCCAGGTGCGCGCCAGCTGGCCCGACTGCAGCTCCATATTCATCCTGCCGCCTTCGCGCCGGGTGCTTGCGCAGCGCCTGCGTGACCGGCAGACGGATTCCGAGGCTGTCATCGAGCGCCGGCTGCGGGACGCGGTGAGCGACATGTCACACTTCCGGGAGTTCGACTTCGTGGTGGTGAACGACGATTTCGACACCGCCTGCGCTGATCTCGAACGCATCATCGCCGGTCAGGGCGCGGATCTTGCGGCCAGCCGGCCGCAGCTGGCGCCACTGCTGCGCGACCTGCTAGAATTATAAACCCTGTCCGCCAGTTACGCTGGCAAGCCCCAGGCAGCCGGCAAAGGCTGGCCTGGCTGAAAACCAGTTTGCCAGCGAGGAAGCCCCATGGCCCGTATCACCGTCGAAGACTGTTTGCAGAACGTCGATAACCTGTTCCAGCTGGTGCTGCTGGCCTCGCAGCGTGCCCGCCGCCTCGCCAATGGTGCCGAAGCCTCGGTGGCCTGGGAGAACGACAAGCCCACGGTGGTCGCCCTGCGCGAGATCGCCGAGGGCACCATCACCGCCGAGATGCTGCGCGAGCCTGATCCGCCGCCTCCGCCCGTCGACATGACGCCCACTGATGCGGAGCTGGCCGCGGCATTCCGCGCACCGCAGTTCGGGCTCGCCGACGGTCTCGGAGACTAAGCGCAGCCGCCGCCCATGGATCCCGCGTCTTTGCTGCTGGGACTGCTCCCCGGTGCAAGGCGCGCCTCCACCCCGGGATTCAATGAGCTGCTGAGCGCCTGCGCCGCGTACCTGCCGCCTGAGCAGGTCGAGCGCGTGCGGGAGGCGGCCGAATTCGGCGCCTCCGCCCACCAGGGCCAGAAACGCCTGACCGGCGAGCCCTACATCAGCCATCCGGTCGCCGCCGCCACCATCCTGGCCGGGCTGCACCTCGACACCGACACTCTCATCGCGGCGATCCTGCACGACGTCATCGAGGACACGCCGACTCCCAAGGACCAGCTGGCGCAGCGCTTCGGCGCGGACGTCGCCGAGATCGTCGACGGCGTCACCAAGCTCGACCAGATCAAGTTCAAGAGCCGCGAGGAGGCCCAGGCCGAGAATTTCCGCAAGATGCTGCTCGCCATCGTGCGCGACCTGCGCGTGGTGCTGGTGAAGCTGGCCGACCGCACGCACAACATGCGCACCATCGGCGCCATGGCCCCCGTGCGCCGCCGCGCCATCGCACGCGAGACGCTCGACATCTACGCCCCCATCGCCGAGCGGCTGGGTCTGTACGCCATGAAGCTGGAGCTTGAAGATCTGGGCTTCAAGGCACTGCATCCGCAGCGCTACCGCGTGCTGGAGCAGGCGGTGAAGCGCGCCCGCGGCAACCAGAACCAGTTCCTGAAGAAGATCGAGTCGCAGCTGCAGGCGGGGCTGATGAAGAACGAGGTCACCGCGCGCGTCTCGGCGCGGGAAAAGCACCTCTACAGCATCTATCGCAAGATGAAGCGCAAGAGCACCACGCTGTCGGACATCGTGGACGTCTACGGCCTGCGCGTGATCGTCGACAAGGGCGACACCTGCTACCGCGCGCTGGGCGTGGTGCACAGCATCTTCAAACCCATGCCGGGGCGCTTCAAGGACTACATCGCCATCCCGCGCGTCAACGGCTACCAGTCGCTGCACACCACGCTGTTCGGCCCCAACGGCGTGCCCATCGAGGTGCAGATCCGCACCGAGGACATGGAGCGCGTGGCCCAGGCCGGCATCGCCGCGCACTGGCGCTACAAATCGGGGGATCTCGCCGGCGACTCGCAGCAGGAACGGGCGCGTGAGTGGCTGTCGCGCCTGATGGAACTGCAGGAGGGCGGCGGCACCTCCGAGGAATTCCTGGAAAGCGTCAAGGTCGACCTGTTCCCGGACAAGACCTACGTGTTCACGCCCAAGGGCTCCATCCTGCGCCTGCCTGCGGGGGCCACAGTGGTGGACTTCGCCTATGCCGTGCATACAGACATCGGCAACCGTTGCGTGGCCGCCAAGGTGGACCGGCGCCTGACTCCGCTGCGCAGCGTACTGCACAACGGCCAGACAGTGGAGATCATCACGGCCAAGGGCGCGATGCCCAACCCCTCGTGGGTGAACTTCGTGGTCACGGCCAAGGCGCGCAACGCCATCCGCCAGTACCTCAAGGGCCTGCGGCGCACCGAGGCCATCGCCTTGGGGAAGCGCCTGCTGAACCAGTCGCTGTCCGAGTTCCACCTGCAGCTGGAGGACGTGCCGCCGGCACAGATGCAGGCCACCATCGGCGAATTCGGCATGCGTGACCTTGATGACCTGTTCGAGCGCATCGGCCTGGGCGAGCGGCTGGCGGCACTGGTGGCGCGCCGCCTGCTGCCACCCGGTGAGCCGGCGGGGGGCGATGAGGCCGTACAGCCGGGCGCCATGGCCATCGCCGGCACCGAGGGCCTGCTGGTCACCTATGCGCGCTGCTGCTTCCCCATCCCGAACGATCCGGTGATCGCCTTCCTGTCGAGCGGCCGTGGCATCGTCGTGCACCGCGACGTGTGCGTGAACGTCGAGGACTACCGCAAGCATCCGGAAAAGTGGCTGCCGGTGTCGTGGCAGAACAGCCCGGAACGGGTGTTCACCAGCCAGATCCGTGTGGACGTTCCGAACCGCATGGGCATCCTGGCGCAGGTGGCTTCGACGATTTCCGCCGCCAATGCCAATATCGAGCGTGTGTCAGTGGAAGAGCGCGAATCGACGTCGTCGGTGCTCGAGTTCGACCTGCGGGTGCATGACCGCAAGCATCTTGCGAATATACTGCGCCACATCCGCCGCATGCCCGATGTGGTGCGCGTCACGCGCACCCTGGCCGCGCACGCCCGCAAGAGGAGCGAGGACAAGTCATGAACCGCAGCATCATCGCAACCCCCCTGGCCCCCGCGGCCATCGGTCCGTACTCGCAGGCCGTGCGCGTGGGCAACACTGTCTACGTCTCGGGCCAGATCCCGCTGGACCCGGCCACCGGCAACCTGGTGGAGGGCCCGATCGAGGCGCAGATCGCCCGCGCCTTCGACAACCTGCTCGCCATCATCAAGGCCGCGGGCGCCACGCCCGCGCACGTCGCCAAGGTGACGGTGTTCCTGACGGATCTTGCGCACTTCGCCAAGGTCAACGAGGCCATGACGGCCCGCTTCACGGAACCTTACCCGGCGCGCGCCGCCCTTGGCGTAGCATCGCTGCCCAAGGGCGCACAGGTCGAGGTGGAGTGCATCCTGAGCCTGGATTGAGACGCACGGCCCCGGCGGTCCTGCTGCAATGACGTCCGGCACGGCGCAGACCGATGAGCGCGAACAGCATCCGGTCACGGCCCTGCGCGGGGTGGGCGACGCCCTTGCAAAGGTGCTGGCGCGCCTCGGCGTCACGCAGGTGCAGGACCTGCTGTTCCTCCTGCCACAGCGCTACGAGGACCGCACCCGGATCGTGCCCATGGGAGAACTCGTCCCCGGTTCGAGCGCCGTGGTGGAGGGGGAGATCCAGCTGGCCGAAGTGGCGTTCCGGCGGCGGCGGCAGCTGCTGGTGCGGCTGTCGGATGGCTCCGGCTTCATCACCCTGCGGTTTTTCCACTTTTCCTCGCAGCAGCAGCAGGCGCTCGCCCGCGGCATCCGGCTGCGTTGTTTCGGCGAAGTACGGCGCGGGCCGCTGGGCCTGGAGATCGTCCATCCCGAATACCGCCAGGTGCGCGCCGCTGAAACGGTGGACGGCAATTCCCTGACGCCGGTGTATCCCGCCACAGAGGGCCTCACCCAGGGCCGGCTGCGCCAGCTGGTCAAGCTCGCGCTGGCCGAACTGCGTCCGCCCACAGGCGCTGTACGCGACTGGCTGCCGTCACAGGCACTGGCGGGGCTGGCGGAAAACGGCGGCGCGCTCCCCACTCTGCGCGAAGCGCTCGAGTTCGTGCATCACCCCGACGTGGACGCGGACCAGCAGCTGCTGTTCGAGGGCAGGCACCCGGCACAGCGCCGGCTGGCCTTCGAGGAACTGCTCGCGCACCAGTTGAGCCTCAGGCTGCGCAAGCTCAAGGCCGGGAGCGAAGCTGCCTCGCCCCTGACCGATGCTGCAGGGCTGTCCGCCCGCCTGATCCAGTCGCTGCCGTTCAAACTCACCAGCGCCCAGGCTCGCGCCTGCGACGAGGTCGACCATGACCTGTCCGCCGGCCAGCCCATGCTGCGGCTGGTCCAGGGCGACGTAGGCTCGGGCAAGACCGTGGTGGCCGCTGCCGCCGCGGCCCGCGCCGCCGGCAGTGGTGCGCAGGTGGCGCTGATGGCGCCGACGGAACTGCTGGCCGAGCAGCACTGGCGCAATTTCGATACCTGGTTCAAGGCCGTGGGGCTGCCCGTGGCACTCCTGACCGGTTCCCAGCCAGCCAGGAGCCGGCGCTCCGCCCGGGCCGCCATTGCATCTGGTGAGATACAGATTGTCATTGGAACCCATGCATTGTTTCAGGATGGGATCAATTTTACCAACCTGGCCCTGATCATCGTGGACGAGCAGCATCGCTTCGGGGTCCAGCAGCGCCTCACCCTGCAGGAGAAGGGGCAGGCCGCGGGCAGGGTGCCGCACCAGCTCATCATGACGGCCACCCCCATCCCGCGCACCCTGGCGATGACCGCGTATGCTGATCTCGACATCTCGGTCATCGACGAGCTGCCCCCCGGACGCACGCCGGTCAAGACCGTCGTGCTCAGCGAGCAGCGCCGGCACGAAGTGGTCGAACGCATCCACCACGCCTGCCGCGAGGGCCGCCAGGCCTACTGGGTGTGCCCACTGATCGAGGAGTCGGAGGAACTCGAATACCAGGCGGCGGAGGAAACCCGCGACCAGCTGGCCGAGGCCCTGCCGCACCTGAATGTGGGCCTGGTGCACGGCCGTCAGCCCGCCGCGCAGAAGGAGGCCACCATGGCGGACTTCAAGGCCAACCACATCCAGCTGCTCGTGGCCACCACGGTCATCGAGGTCGGCGTGGACGTGCCCAACGCCACGGTGATGGTGATCGAGAACGCCGAACGCATGGGCCTCGCCCAGCTGCACCAGCTGCGTGGCCGCGTTGGCCGGGGAGCCGCGGCCTCGATGTGCGTGCTGCTCTACCGTGCGCCGCTGTCACAGCTGGCCCGCGCCCGGCTCAACGCCATCCGCGAAACCAGCGACGGCTTCGAGATCGCGCGCCGCGACCTCGACCTGCGGGGTCCGGGCGAAATGCTCGGCACGCGCCAGACCGGCCTGGCACAGCTGCGGGTCGCGGACCTGCTGCGAGACCAGGACCTGCTGCCGGCGGTGCAGCGCGCTGCGGCGCTGATCCTGGAACGGTATCCGGATAGTATTGCGCCACTGACCGCGCGCTGGATCGGTGCCGGCGAACGTTATGGCCGCGTCGGGTGAATAAATTGGAAGCACCGCTCTGGCACCGGCTCGGCCGCCGGCTGACCGAATACGGCCTGCTCATGCGCCTGGACAAGCCCATCGGCACCTGGCTGCTGCTGTGGCCCATGCTCTGGGCGCTGTGGGTGGCGGGCTTCGGCCATCCCAGACCCAGGGTGCTGCTGGTGTTCGTGGCGGGGGTCGTGGTCATGCGCGCCGCGGGCTGCGTCATCAATGACTTTGCCGACCGCGACATCGACCCGCGGGTGCGGCGCACCCGGGCGCGGCCGCTCGCCGCTCGCCGCGTTTCACCGCACGAGGCCGTGGGAGTGTTCCTGGGTCTGATCGCCTGCGCCCTGTGGCTGGTGACGCGGCTCGACCCCTTCACCATCCTGCTGTCGGTGATCGGGGCCGCGCTCACGATTTCCTACCCCTTCATGAAGCGGGTATTTCCGCTGCCGCAGCTGTACCTGGGGATTTCCTTCGGCGGCTGGAGCGTACCCATGGCTTTCGCCGCGCAGCTGGGCCACCTGCCACGGGTGTGCTGGGTGCTGTTCATCGCCGCGGTGCTGTGGGCGGTCATCTACGACACCCTGTATGCCATGGTGGACCGCGAGGACGACCTCAAGATCGGCGTGAAGTCCACGGCGATCACCTTCGCCGACATGGACAGGGCGATTGTCGGGGCGCTGCAGGCGCTGATGATCGCGGCGCTGGCGCTGGTGGGCCGCGACCTGCACTACGGGCCCTGGTACTGGGGCGGCCTCACGGTGGCCGCGCTCACCTTCGTCTACCAGCAATGGCTGGTCCGCGCGCGCGACCCTGCGGCCTGCCTGCGCGCGTTCCAGAACAACAACTACACGGGGATGGCGGTCTTCATCGGCATACTGCTGCAGCACCTGTACGGCGGCTAGCTACATTCCGGCAAAATCCACGCGTTCTGCCATCAACCCGGCAGGTCCCCGCCATCCACCCAGAAGCCGTGGATCTGCGGCGCCAGGCGGTACGGCAGATGAATGGTCGCCACCGGACCGGCGTCGAGATGCTGCGTATCCACCAGCACCACGTCGGAGCGGCCGCCTTCCTTGTGGTACGACGCCACGCCGATGAGGTAGCCATCAGCTTCGGCGGCGCCCTTCTTGCGCGGCACGAAGGTCATCTCCGCCAGCGAGGCATCGCGGCCAAGGCCGAAGAAGTTCACCGAGCGCTTGCTGTGATCGAACATCGCCCAGCGGCTGCCGTCGGCGGGATCGCTCGACAGCAGGAAGCCATAGCGGTACGGCACGGTGTGGTAGCGATCGTCCTGGCGTGAAAGTGCGCCGACGACGTCCGGGTACATCTTTTCAATGTTGTAGGTGGTCTGGCGCTTGTTCTTGAGATCGACCGTAAAGCGCATCACGTGACCCGCACCCTTCATGGGATCGAACTTCTCGTGCAGCTGCGGGAAGAACGGGAACTGGTTGGACTCGCCACCGTCCATGTCCACGGTGACCTTGTCGCCGTCGGACCAGCAGCCCATGACGTGGGTGCACATGTAGCCCGGACCCTTGAACCAGCGCAGGTCCTTGCCATCGCCGCCACGGCGCATGACACCGAACCAGGTGGGCAGGGTGGAGTCCCAGGCGAAGTGCGGGCCGGGGCCGTTGAACTGCGGCAGGGTGCCGTTGATGAGGCTCATGTTCGTGGCCAGCGGACAGACGTAGAACACCACGTGTTTCTGCGTCACCGCGAAGTCATGGATCATGCTGGCATAGGGGACCTTGATCCAGGCGTGCCAGTTCACGTGACCGGTCTTGTCGGCGGAGAAGACGAAGACATCGGGCGTGGCCAGGCCCTTGGCCTCGTAGCCAAAAGCGATGTACTCGCCGGTTTCCGAATCCCGCTTGGGGTGGGCGGTGTGGGTCAGCCCCAGCAGGCCGCCATTGAAGGTGTAGTAGTCGTCCGTGGTCTCGAGCGTCACGGGATTCATGGCCACCGGCGGGCTGTCCTCCTTCATGGCCAGTAGCTTGCCGTGGTGGAAGAAAATCTGCGTGTTGGCCGTGCCGCGCGACAGGCCGTTGACGCTCGGGTCGTCGGTGGTCGGATTGCGGTACATGCCGAACAGCGAACGGCGCGCGGCATGCTGGGCCTTCCAGCGCTGGGTGCGGGCATAACGGCTGCGGAAGTCCACGTGCCCGTCCTTGATGCGGAACGCGCCGATGTGGCCCTCGCCGTCGAACATGATGTCGTGCTCGTACTTTGCCGGCTTGGGGTACTGCGGGTCCGGCCCGACGCGAAACCAGGTGCCGTCCAGGTCCTTGGGTAGAGTGCCTTCGACCTCGCAGTCATAGAGATCGTTTTCCGACCGGTACGGGCCGCCAGGGTTGGCGGCACCGCCGGCGCCGAATTCGCTGCGATCCTTGGGGAACAGCACCTCGGCTCGGGCGCTCTCCGGCAGGATCAGCCCGCCGGCTGCGGCACCTGCGCCTGCCGTCACCACCGCGCCCATGAAGTTGCGGCGGCTCAGTGTGTTCTGATTATCGTCGGACGGCTTGCGGCTCATTTCATCCCCTCGATGCAGTGACGGAACGTAACAACTGTGACGCGGATCATACGCGCAAACACGCGGCCGTTTTTTTTGAGGCCAACCCCGGCCCCACATCCCTGCCGGGCTGCCCCGCGCGCGTTAAAAGCCACTGTCCTGCGTTTTTTTTAGCCAACCGTCACCCGGTGTCGCTCCGGTAGTTGACAGGCACATGGTCGCCCCGGAACATTGCCGGCATGCAAACTTCCCACACTCACAGCACGCCCCCGGGCGCCTGCGTCACTGCCGCGACCCCCTGTAAAGAGCCAGGGGCGGCTGGCGCCGTCGCACTGCTGCCGACGGTGCGTCATGACTGGAGCGTGGCGGAGGTCGAGGCGCTGTTCACGCTGCCCTTCTTCGACCTGCTGCTGCACGCCCAGCGCATACACCGCCTCTGGCACCAGCCCAACACGGTGCAGATGAGCACCCTGCTGTCGATCAAGACCGGCGCCTGCCCCGAGGACTGCGCCTACTGCTCGCAGAGCGTGCGCTACGACACCGGGCTGTCGCGCGAAGCGCTGATGGAGGTGGAAAAGGTGCGCGAGGCGGCGGCAAAGGCCAAGGCCGCGGGCGCCACGCGCTTCTGCATGGGCGCGGCCTACCGCTCGCCCAAGGACAAAGACCTGGACGTGATCTGCGCCATGGTGAGCGAGGTGCGCGCGCTGGGCATGGAGACCTGCGCCACGCTCGGCATGCTGAAGCCGGAACAGGCGCAGCGCCTGCGTGAGGCCGGTCTCGACTACTACAACCACAACATCGACACCTCCAAGGAACACTACAAGGAGGTCATCACCACGCGCACCTTCCAGGACCGCCTGGACACCCTGGATGCCGTGCGCTCGGCAGGCATGAAGGTGTGCTGCGGCGGCATCCTCGGCATGGGCGATACGACACAGGACCGGGCCTCCATGCTGACCACGCTCGCGAACCTGCCGCAGCACCCGGAAAGCGTGCCGATCAACGAGCTGGTGCAGATCAAGGGCACACCGCTGCATGGCGTCGCCGCCGTGGACCCCTTCGACTTCGTGCGCACCATCGCCGTGGCCCGCATCCTGATGCCGGCTTCACATGTGCGGCTGTCCGCCGGCCGCACCCAGATGAGCGACGAGATGCAGGCGCTGTGCTTCATGGCGGGCGCCAACTCCATGTTCTATGGTGAAAAACTGCTGACCACCGGCAACCCGGACACGGCGCGCGACCGCGGGCTGCTGGAGCGCCTGGGACTGAAACCCGAAGAGGCGCCGCAGCAGGCGCAGTGCGCAATCCCCGCGGCATAAGCACAGGTCGGCGCTTCCCCCGTGTATCCCAGTGACGCCGACCCGTTCCGGCTCGATCGCTCTGCTGTCCGCTTCGGCTTTGAACGTGCGGCCAAAAGCTATGATGCTGCCGCGATCCTGCCGACACATGTCCGCGAGGAACTGCTGTCGCGCCTGCCGCTGGTGAACCTCAGCCCGAAGGTTGTCGTGGACCTGGGCTGCAGCACCGGGCAGGGCGCCCGCGAGCTCAAGCGCCGGTTCCGCGCCTGCACGGTCATCGCGCTGGATTCGGCCTTTGGCATGCTGCGGCACGCCGCCCGCCACAGTTCCTGGCTGCGCCCGTTCAAGCTGGTCTGTGCCGATGCCCAGCGCCTGCCGCTGGCGGACGCCTCGGTGGACCTGATTTTCAGCAGCCTGCTGCTGCACTGGGTGGACGACCTCGACGCAGCGCTCGCCGAGGTGCGGCGCGTGCTCGCTCCAGGGGGCTTTTTTGCCTTCGCCACACTGGGTCCTGACACGCTGCGCGAACTGCGCGAGGCCTGGGCCGCGGCCGACGACGGCGTGCACGTCAGTGGCTTCCGCGACATGCACGACGTGGGCGATGCCCTGTCGCGCGCGGGGTTTTCGGAGCCGGTGCTGGATGTCGAACGCCTGACCGTGACTTACGACGATGTTGCGGCCCTGCGCCGCGACCTCAGGGACACCGGCGCAAGCCTCGCCGGCGCGCAGCGGGCGCGGGGCCTGACCTCGCCCAGGCGCTGGCAGCGCATGATCGCGGCCTATGAATGCCTGCGCAGCGGTGGAACGCTGCCGGCCACCTGCGAGGTGGTGTACGGCGCCGCCTGGAACGGTGGCTCGCGCCAGGGCGCGACCATGCGCGAAGGCGAGGCCAGCGTCCCGGTGCACGCCATCCGGCGCCGCAAGCCATGAGCAATATGAGCGCGGGGCTGTTCATCGCAGGCACCGACACCGGTGTGGGCAAGACGCTGGCCGCGCGGCTGATCGTGCGTTCGCTTGGCCGGGCCGGTATCCGCACGGCTGTCATGAAGCCGGTCGCGGCCGGCGCGGACGCCACGCCGGAAGGCCCGCGCAACGAGGACGCCCTGGATCTCATGCGCGAGGCGAATGTCGAGGCGCCCTACGAACTGGTGAACCCCTACTGCCTGGCCGCGCCGGTGTCACCGCACATCGCGGCGGCCGAGGCGGGCGTGACCATCGACCTCGACGTGCTGGCAGCCCGCTACGGCGAACTCGCGCGGCGCGCCGACTGCGTGGTGGTGGAGGGCGCAGGCGGCTGGCTGGTGCCCATCAGTGACCGGCAGTCGATGGCCGACCTCGCCCTGCGCCTGGGGCTGCCCGTGGTGCTGGTGGTGGGCCTGCGGCTGGGCTGCCTCAACCACGCCCTGCTCAGCGCCGAATCCATCCACAGCCGTGGCGCCCGCCTGGGAGGCTGGGTGGCCAACCACCTGGACCCTGCCTTCCAGCGTCGGCATGAGAATCTTGCCACCCTGTCACGGCTGCTGGGCGAACCGCCTCTGGCCAGCATCCCCCATGGCGCCGGCGCGGATCCCGGCCTGCTGCTGCCTGCCGCAGCCACGGCGCGATTGCTGGCGATTGCTGGCCATAGCCGGCGAAAGCCGTAAAATGCGCGGCTGGTGATCGCGGGTAGGTACCCGCGGAATGAACAACGCCGGCGGCCGCCCCCCTGCTCCGCCTTGAGACATATGTAATGACGCGTAATCTTCTGTCCCGCCTTGCCGCATGCGGTTCCGCCGGCCTGCTCAGCCATGCCGCGCTCGCGGACCCGGCCGAGAAAGACCTCTCCGGCTGGGGCCAGCTGAACATGCCGCAGGGCGTGACCGAAATTTCGCGCCAGATCTACAACATGCACATGTTCATGTTCTGGATTTGCGTCGTCATCGGCGCGCTCGTGTTCGGCGTCATGGTGTATTCGATCTTTGCCTTCCGGCGCTCCAAGGGCGCGGTGGCGGACACCTCCCTGACCCACAGCACTCCGGTCGAGATCATCTGGACCACCATTCCGGCCGTCATCCTGGTGGCCTGCGCCATCCCCGCCGCCAAGACGCTGATCCACACCGAGGATCTGCGCAACACCGAGCTCACCATCCGCGCGACCGGCTACCAGTGGGGCTGGCACTACGAGTACCTGGACCAGGGCGTCAGCTTCTACTCGCGCCTGGCCCGCGACAGCGACGCCGCGAGCCAGCTCGACTCGGGCATCGATCCCGGCACCGTGCCCCATTACCTGCTCGACGTGGACAACCCTCTGGTCGTGCCCGTGGGCACCAAGGTGCGCCTGCTGCTGACGGCGGAGGACGTCATCCACTCCTGGTGGGTGCCCGATTTCGGCGTCAAGAAAGACGCCATCCCCGGCTTCATCAACGAGGCCTGGTTCGACGTCGACCCTGACAAGCCCGGCATCTACCGCGGCAACTGCGCTGAGCTTTGCGGCCGCGGCCATGGGTTCATGCCCATCGTCGTGGACGCACGCAGCAAGGCCGATTTCGAGTCCTGGCTGAAGGCCAAAGCGGCGGCACAGGCAAAGCAGCCGGCGGCCGCCGCAAACTGAACCGACAGAGAGACGCGTATGGGCAATCAGGACTCCACCATCAGACTTGGCATGACCGACGTGCACGGCGGCATCACCGGGCACGGGCATGACGCCGCCGACCACGCGCACGACCACAGGCCGCACGGCTGGCGCCGCTGGGTCTTCGCCACCAATCACAAGGACATCGGCACGATGTACCTGGTGCTCGCCGGCATCAGCTTCTTCATCGGCGGCGGCATGGCCATGCTCATCCGCCTGGAGCTGTTCAAGCCCGGCATGCAGTTCTTCGATCCGCAGTTCTTCAATTCACTGACCACCCTGCACGCGCTGGAGATGATCTTCGGCGCCGTCATGCCGGCGTGGACAGGGCTCGCCAACTGGATGATCCCGATGCAGCTGGGCGCGCCCGACATGGCGCTGCCGCGCCTGAACAACCTGTCCTTCTGGATCCTGCCCTTCGCCTTCACGCTGCTGCTGCTCACGCTGTTCGTGCCCGGCGGCGCCCCGGCCGGCGGCTGGACCATGTACCCGCCGCTCATGCTCCAGGGCGGCGCGTCCTTCCCGATGACCATCTTCGCCATCCACATGATGGGCATCTCCTCGATCCTGGGCGCGATCAACGTGGTCGTGACCATCATGAACCTGCGCGCCCCGGGCATGACCCTGCTGCGCATGCCGCTGTTCGTGTGGACCTGGCTGATCACCGCATACCTTCTGATCGCGGTCATGCCGGTGCTGGCCGGCGGCGTCACCATGCTGCTGACCGACCACTTCTTCGGCACCACCTTCTTCACCGCGGCCGGCGGCGGCGACCCGGTGCTGTACCAGCACATCTTCTGGTTCTTCGGCCACCCCGAGGTCTACATCCTGATCCTGCCGGCCTTCGGCGTGGTGTCCGAGATCATCCCGACGTTCTCGCGCAAGCCGCTGTTCGGCTACGAGGCCATGGTGTACGCCACGGCGTCCATCGCCTTCCTGTC
>DAIDKA010000156.1 GCA_027451085.1 Gammaproteobacteria bacterium | reverse complement strand
CGATGAACTTCAGCCCCAGCAGCCTTGCGAAGTACGCCTCGGACACCGCCGTTGATCCCGAGGAGGCCTCGATGACCGTGGTCGCAGGTCCGATCCACTCATTGCATAGCGCGAACAGGAACAGCGAGCGCGCCAGGCGGTGCTTGAGATTGCCGGTGGGGTGGGTGCTCTCGTCCTTCAGGTACAGGGTGATGCCCGGGTGGCGCGGCAGCTCCACCCGCACCAGGTGCGTATCGGCCGAGCGGTTGAAGTCCGCGGCGATGCGTCGCATCGCCTCCGCCAGCCAGTTGCGATCGATGGTCATAGGGCGAGTGTACCCCGGGGGTGCGGATTCACGCATAATGGCCTGCTCTAAGTACTTGACTGGCTTAAGTCATCTTCCGGTTTCCCATGCGCTTTGCCCACCCCTATGAGGTGATCGTCGTCGGCGGCGGTCACGCCGGTACCGAGGCTGCCCTGGCAGCGGCGCGCATGGGTGCGCGCACCCTGCTGCTGACCCACAGCATCGATACGCTGGGCCAGATGAGCTGCAACCCGGCCATCGGTGGCATCGGTAAGGGCCACCTGGTGCGGGAGATCGATGCGCTGGGCGGCATCATGGCCCGGGCGGCTGACCGGGCGGGCATCCAGTTCCGCACTCTGAACGCGAGCAAGGGTCCGGCAGTGCGGGCCACCCGCGCCCAGGCGGACCGGACTCTATATAAGAAGGCCATCCGCGGGGCGCTGGAGAATCAACCCAACCTCGACCTCTTCCAGCAGGAGGCCGCGGACCTCGTTGTCCAGGGCGAGCGCGTCCGGGGTGTCGTGACGGTCTCGGGTCTCACGTTCGAGGCCCGCACCGTGGTACTGACCGTGGGCACCTTCCTCGGGGGTCGCATCCACGTGGGGCTGGAAAACTATGCCGGGGGCCGCGCAGGCGACCCGCCGTCCAACCGCCTGAGTGAGCGCCTGCGCGCCCTGCCGTTGCGGGTCGGACGTCTCAAGACCGGGACGCCGCCACGCATCGACGGCCGGAGCATCGACCTTTCCGTCATGGGAACCCAGCCGGGTGATGATCCTGCACCGGTGTTTTCGTTCCTTGGGAGAGTCAGTGAGCATCTTCGACAGGTTAATTGTTTCATTACTGCGACAAATGAACAAACCCATGAGCTGATCCGGGCAGCCACCGACCGTTCGCCCATGTATACCGGGGTGATCGAGGGCGTGGGTCCGCGCTACTGCCCCTCGGTGGAGGACAAGATCGTCCGCTTTGCGGACAAGGCGTCGCACCAGATTTTCGTGGAACCGGAGGGCCTGGACACCCACGAGGTGTATCCCAACGGCATCTCGACCAGCCTGCCGTTCGACGTCCAGTACGCCTTCGTGCGCTCCATCCGGGGCTTCGAGCGGGCACACCTGACCCGGCCTGGTTATGCCATCGAATACGACTTCTTCGATCCGCGGGACCTCAAGCCATCGCTTGAGACCAAGTTCGTGGCCGGCCTGTACTTCGCCGGCCAGATCAACGGCACCACGGGTTACGAGGAAGCCGCGTCCCAGGGGCTGCTGGCCGGCATCAACGCCGTGCAGCAGGTCCGCGGGCGCGAGCCCTGGGTCCCGACCCGCGGGCAGTCCTACCTGGGCGTCCTCGTGGATGACCTCACCACCCGCGGCGCGCCCGAGCCCTATCGCATGTTCACCAGCCGCGCCGAGCACCGTCTGCTGCTGCGCGAAGACAATGCGGACGTGCGCCTGACTCCCATCGGCCGCAACCTGGGACTGGTGGACGATGACCGCTGGCGGTTGTTCGAGGCCAGGCAGGAACACTCCGCCGCAGAGCTGTCGCGGCTGTCGGCCGCCCGGGTTGCCCCGGCCACCGTGCCCGAGGCCTGGACCTCGCGCGTGCTGCGGGGTGTTGCGCTGACGCAGAACGTGAGCGCTCTCGAACTGCTGCGCCGGCCGGAGGTGTCCTACAGGGACGTGCTGCAGCTGGTCGGGGCGCCGGCGTGGAATGACATCGACGATCGCCTGCCCGCGCAAGTGGCTCTGCAGCTGGAAGTCCATGCCAAGTACGAGGGCTACATCGAACGCCAGCAGCAGGAGGTCGAACGCCAGCAGCGCAGCGAGACGCAGGCGGTACCGGCCGACCTGGACTACTCACTCGTGCCCGGACTGTCCACGGAGGTGCGCCAGCGCCTGGCCGAGGTGCGGCCTGTGACGGTGGGCCAGGCCGGCCGCATCCCGGGCGTGACGCCCGCGGCGATTTCGATTCTGCTGGTGTATCTGAAAAAGCACGGCCGAAGAACCAACCACCTGGTGGCCTGATGACGTTCATGAACAAACTGCGGGCCGCCTGGAAGCGCAACGACTCGCTGGTGTGCGTGGGGCTTGACCCGGAACCGGAGCGTTTTCCTGCCCACCTCAAGGACGGGCCCGCGCCGATCTTCCAGTTCAACAAGGCCATCATCGATGCCACGGCGCACCTGGTGTGCGCCTACAAGCCGCAGTTCGCGCACTACGCGGCCTGCGATGCCGAGCACCAGCTCGAACGCACCATCGAGTACATCCGCCAGAAGCATCCGGACATCCCCGTGATCCTGGACAGCAAGCGCGGTGATGTCGGCAACACGGCGGCTCGTTACGCCGTGGAAGCCTTCGAGCGCTACGAGGCCGATGCCGTGACCGTGAACCCCTACCTGGGTACGGATTCGCTGGAGCCGTTCCTGAAGTACGCCGACCGCGGCGTGGTCGTGCTGTGCCGCACCTCCAATCCCGGCGCGCGCGATCTGCAGGACCTCGACGTCGGCGGCCGGACGCTGTACCAGAAAGTGGCCGAAATGGCTGCAGAGCGCTGGAACGCCAACGGCAACTGCGCGCTGGTGGTGGGCGCGACCTATCCGAAGGAACTGGCCGAAGTGCGCGCCATCGTGGGTGACATGCCGCTGCTGGTGCCGGGTGTCGGTGCGCAGGGCGGGGATGTCGAGGCCGTGGTGAAGAACGGCCAGACCCGGGATGGCACCGGCCTGATGATCAGCAGTTCGCGCAGCATTCTGTATGCCTCTCGCGGTGAGGACTTCGCCAGCGCCGCCCGGGCTGCGGCGCAGGCCCTGCGCGACCAGATCAACACCAGCCGGCACCGGCACTGAGACCTTGCCGGCGAAGTCTTACCTCCGGCGGCCCGGCCCTCCTCCGGGATCGCATGACCGTGAACGGTAAACAGGGCCTGGCCATAGGCTCCATCCTTGCCGCGCTGGTCCTCGTCGTACTGGACTCGGCGATCGCCAACATCGCGTTGCCTACCATTGCGCAGTCGCTGCACACAACCGCGGCGCACTCCGTGTGGGTGATCACGGCCTACCAGGTGGCCCTGGTCATGGCGCTGCTGCCGTGCGCCGCGCTGGGCGAAAGCCTGGGGTTGCGCCGGGTGTACGTCACCGGCGTTGCGATCTTCACCCTGGCTTCGTTGTGCTGCACCTTTTCCCCGTCACTGCCGGTGCTTGCCGCGGCCCGCTTCATCCAGGGTCTGGGCGGCGCCGCGATCATGGCGCTGGGCCTGGCGCTGATGCGCCTGGTGGTGCCGCCGGACCAGCTCGGTGCGGCCATCGGCTGGAACGCGCTGACCGCCGGCCTGTCTTCGGCCTTTGGTCCGACCATCGGCGCGATGTTGCTGTCCAGGCTGTCGTGGCCCTGGCTGTTCGCCATCAACATTCCCCTGGGGGTGGTGGTGCTGGCGGCCACGCGGGCGCTGCCGCGCGAGGCTGGTACCGGACGCGCGCTCGACTTCCTGAGTGCCGTACTGAATGCCGCGACGTTCACCTCGCTGGTGCTGGGCGCCGAACTGCTTCCGGCCAGGCCCGTGTGGGGCTGTGTGCTGCTGGTCGCAGCGGCACTGGCGATGACGGCGTTGATCCGCCGCGAGCATCCCAAGCCCGCGCCGCTGATCCCGCTCGACCTGCTGCGCGCGGGCTCGTTCCGGCTGTCGGTGATTGCGTCCATCTGCTGCTTCGCCGGCATGGCCGTCGGGATGATCGCGCTGCCGTTCTACATGGAGCACAGCCTGGGGATGACGCCCTTCAGGACCGGCGTTTACATGACACCCTGGCCGTTGACGGTCGCGGTTGCCGCGCCCGTCGCGGGCCGGCTGGCCGACCGGCTGTCGACCGCGTGGATGTGCGCGGCCGGTGGCGCGGTGCTGATGGCCGGTCTGGGCATCGCGGCGCTGTGGCCGCTGAAGGGCAATCCTGCGCCCCTGCTGCTGACCAACGTGGTGTGCGGCATGGGGTTCGGCCTGTTCCAGGTGCCGAACAACCGCAACATGCTGCTGGCTGCGCCGCGTGAGCGCACCGGCGCCGCGGGTGGCATGCAGGGCACCGCCCGGCAGACGGGCCTGACCCTGGGTTCGGTGAGCATGACGCTGCTGTTCAGCGCAGCGCCGCTGGCGGTGGCGCCGCGCATCGGGTTGGCCATTGCGTCCGTATTGGCGCTGTCGGCCGGTCTGGTCAGCGCGCTGCGGAGCGGGGTTCGGGTGCAGGTACTCCCACGAGACTGACACCGAGTTACATCTGCGCTGCAGAAATCCAGGGGTGGCTGGAGCACGTCAATGTCAGCCCGACCTGGGTGTAGGATCACCGCAAGATGCAGCCGCAAGACAGTCAAACGTTCAAGGTTCGACATCAGCTCTGATGCCAGACGTGACTCCAAACATCCCCTCCGACAGTACCAAGCCGGTGCCGGCGGAAAAGCTTACGAAAGCGTCCCACTGGGTCACCACCGGCCTCACAGCTTAATGACTGGGAGCACCAGAATATCCTTGATCGCGAGCTGAGGGCATCAGGCCGTCGGGATCCGGATCTGCTGACCATCGACTTCATGCAATCTCTTCACAAGAAAATGTTCGGTGGTACTTGGCGATGGGCCGGAACGTCTCGGAGCACGGAAAAGAACAACGGCGTCGCCCCAGAATACATCTCGATGCAGCTGCGGATTCTCTGTGATGATGTTCGCACCCAGCGGGAATTCAACGGCTATCCTGTCCGCGAAATTGCTGCTCGCTTTCACCACCGGCTGGTATGGGTTCACCCATATCCGAACGGTAATGGACGGTTCGCGCGGGTGATGACGGATTTGCTGCTCAAGACGGCGGGGCAGGAACCCTTCTTGTGGGGGGCGGCCGACTTGGTCGCTGCGGGTGACGTCAGGGCTCGATACATTGCTGCTGATCTGACGTCGAGGCAAGCACAGCAACCACCCAGATGACAAACCCACCCAGCGCCAGCGCGCAGCCGACCAGCCCGGTCGAGGTCAGACCATAGCCTGCGGCGATGGCCATACCCCCGAGCCAGGGTCCCAGGGCATTGGCCGTGTTGAAGGCCGAGTGATTGAGCGCGGCCGCCAGGCTCTGCGCATCCCCCGCCACATCCATCAGCCGCGTCTGCAGCACGGTGGCGAGCGACCCGCTCAGGCCGATGCCGACCACGTCCAGGGTCAGCAGCCAGTAGTTGTGTGCCACGAGGGTGTACAGGGCCAGCATGCCGGCGGAACACAGCAGCAGGATGCCGGCCGTGCGCATCAGGGCACGGTCTGCGAAGCGCGGGACGACGATGTTGCCGACGGTCATGCCGACGCCGAAAGCGGCCAGCACCCAGGGTATGCGGTCGGCGGCCACGGCCGTCACCGCGAGCAGCGTTGAGGCCAGGTAGGTGTAGACGGCGAACACCCCCCCGAAACCGATGGCGCCGATCCCCAGTGTCAGCCACACCTGCTTGCGCCTGAGTGCGCCGAGTTCACGCCAGGGGCTCGCCGCGGGATCGGGGCGATCCCGCGGCGCAAAGGTGGCCACGAGGATCATCGTCAGCACCGCGAGCGCTGCCACGATGCCGAAGGCCCAGCGCCAGCCGATGTTCTGCCCCAGCCAGTTGGCCAGCGGCACGCCTACGACGGTTGCGACCGTCAAGCCCAGCAACACCTTGCCCACGGCCTGGGTGCGCTGGCCGTCCGGCACCAGTGACGCCGCCACCAGCATGGCGATGCCGAAATAGGCGCCATGCGGCAGGCCGCTCAGGAACCGGAACAGCAGCAGCGAGGAATAACTGGGCGCGATGCCGGACAGGCCATTGGCCAGGGCGAACATGCCCATCAGCAGTATGAGCAGCGTGCGACGCGACATCCGCGCGGACAGCACCGCGATCAGCGGCGCCCCGACCACGACCCCGAGCGCATAGGCACTGATGACATGCCCGGCTGTGGGCGCATCGACTCCGAGGTCGTGCGAAAAGTACGGCAGCAGGCTCATGGTGGCGAACTCGGTGGTGCCGATCGCGAAGCCCCCCACCGCGAGGGCGAAATGCACGACGCCCGGATGGACCGGCCTTGCGCCGGCCCTGGTGCCGTTCGTGGCGCTCAAGTGTGAAGGATCACTTGCGCCAGAACATCGGCGTGAACAGCACCAGCACGCTGAAGATCTCC